>CAYLJQ010000085.1:0-15401 GCA_964383955.1 uncultured Heliomicrobium sp.
TTCGGCACGTCCTGGGAAGCAGCTTTGTCCTGTGCAAAAGCCGAAACAGTCAATGCCAGCGCGCAAACCAACAAGGTGATCAGGTTGAGTGTTTTTAGTTTCATCAGTACCCCTTTCGAGAAATGTTTGGATTAAAGGTGGCGCGCATCCAGCGTGAGGGCCGTGCGCGTCGTGATGTGATTTCCGGTGGATAATCCACTATGGCCGGTGAATTTTCAACCAAAACCTTCCGGCTTATTGATCGCCGAAACTAACATTGACCCACTGGCCTGTGCGAGCACTGACAAAAATCGCTTCGCCCAAAGCCAGTTCGTAATGCCCGTCTTCAAAGGTCGGAAAATCAGGCTTGGCAGCGAAATCGCCCGCTTGCAGGTAGCGATAAATCGCCCAGTAAAGCTGTTTGAACGTATCCGGAAAGCCTTCGTTGTGTCCGCCAGGATAAGAAGTGAACTGGCGAGCTTCCGCCGCCAGCAGCGCAGGGTCTTTCAGCAACAATTCATTTGGGCGATCCCGATGGCCGATCAGCAATTCGTCCGGGCGTTCGCTGTTCCAACTGAGCGATGATTGCGAGCCGTCAATTTCAAAGCTCAGCCGGTTTTTTCGACCAGCGCTGACTTGAGAAACCGTCAGCACACCTCGTGGCCCAGAAGAATTGCCTCTGCGCTCTGCATCTTCAAACCGCAGCATGATCGTTGCGTAATCTTCGGTGGTGATTTCCTGCTCTTCGGAATCTTCGGCGGTCAGAAGTTTGCCGGAAAAGGTGTCAACTGGCTTCTTGGGCTTTTTGCGTCTAGAGATGAATGTAGCAAAATCCGCGCTGACGGCTTTGATGCGCAAGCCGGTGATGAATGTAATCAAGTCCAGCCAATGCGAACCAATATCAGCAACGGCTCGCATTTTGCCGCCAAGCTCTGGCTCCAATCGCCAGTTCCAGTCCGTCGGCAGCAATAGCCAATCCTGCAAATACGAACCTTGCGCGATGAACACGTCGCCGATTTCGCCGCTCTGCACCATCACACGCGCTTGTTGAACAATCGGGTAAAAACGAATGTTGAAGTTGACGGCGTTGACCAGCTTTCGCGCTTTGGCCAGCGCCACCAGTTCGGCAGATTGTTGCGGATTCATTGCCAACGGCTTTTCGCAAACAACATGCTTCCCTGCTTCAAGCGCGGCTTTGGTTTGCGAGTAATGCAGATGATTCGGCGAGGTGATGTGAACGACACTGATTTGCGGATCGGCGATCAAGGCTTCAAAGGATTCGTAAGCTTTTACGATGCCGAGTTCATTCGCTTTGGCTGCTGCACGTTCCGGGCTACTGCCAACCAAGCCTGCGACTTCAATTCCCAAACGCCTTAAAGCTTCAATGTGCGCGGGGCCGATGAAACCTGTGCCGACGACTCCAACTTTGATGTTTGTCATACTTGTCTTTGCCTAGCCGCCCAGCATTTCGTGAAGCAATTTCAGGTGGGAAGAATCAGTAATATCTACCATGACCCAATCATCGGTTTCTTTCTTATGAAATTCGACAATATAACCAGCAGGATGGTGTTCGTTGGTTTCAAATACGTGAACCGCAGTTCCAACATCGCCACATCGCAAGCCTTGCTCTGGTAAATCAACCAGCAAGGTAACGACGTCATGCTCTTTTATCTCTGGCTCCATTTCAGTAACCGCCTGTCGGTTGGGCGCGCTCAATCTTCAGTTCGCCTGCGCTCCATTTGACGAAATCGTCGCACATTGTCGCTGTCGCCGTTGCGCCGATACGAGTCACACCAGCTTCGATCATTTCCAAAGCCGCCGCCAGAGTTCTAACGCCGTGAGCGGCTTTGACCTGAACGCGGTCGCTGACGTTGGCGCGCATCAGCCGGATGTCGGCGACGGTGGCTCCGGTCGGAGCAAAGCCGGTTGAAGTTTTCACCCAATCGGCTCCGGCGTCGTCGCAGATTTTGCAGGCGGCAATTTTCTGTTCATCGGTCAGGTGGGCATTTTCAAAAATGACTTTGACTTTGGCGTTGTGCGAATGCGCCAGATCGCAAATGGCTTTGATTTCACGGGCAACATAACCAGGATAGCCGGATCGCAACTGGCCATAATTCATCACCATATCCAGTTCCACCGCGCCGCCATTCAACGCCTCTCGAGCTTCAGCAAGTTTGGTTTCAGAAGTGGAACTTCCGTGCGGAAACCCAACGACAGTGCTGACCAGCACACCGGCGTCGGCCAACAATTTAGCCGCCAGTTTGACGTGATATGGCTTCACGCAGACAGACGCAACGCGATACCGCGCGGCAAGCTCACAACCAGCGATCACATCGGCTCCGGTCAACTGAGGTTGCAGCAAGGAATGGTCAATCGTTTTGGCAAACTGTTCCGCCGTCAGCGATGCAACATTCAACGTCATTTCCCTTTTCCTTCAAGCTGCTGTCTGGCCCAGACTGCCGCGCCAACCAAACCGGCGTTGTTGCCAAGCTGGGCGGCGACGACTTCGACTTGCAGCGAATCCACCAGAAAGACGCGCGAACGCATGGAGCGGCGAATCGGATCCAGGATCAATTCTCCAGCGGCAGCGACACCTCCGCCGATGACAATGCGGCGCGGAGTAACAGCCGTAATCACGTTGGCGATGCCTGCTCCGATGATCGTTCCGGCAAATTCGTAAATTTCGCGCGCGGCTTCGTCGCCTTGGCGAGCGGCGTCGCACACCAGTTCCGGCGTGATCTTGTTCAAATCGCCTTCGCACATTTCGGCCATGATGGTGTTGCGGCCTTGCACAACGTCTTTCATGCCCATCGCGGCGATGGCCGGACCGGAAGCATAGGCTTCGATGCAACCGCGACTGCCGCAACCGCATTTCGGGCCGTTCAGGTCTACGCTGATGTGGCCCAGTTCCCCAGCCGAACCGTTGATGCCCAGATAAAGCTGGCCGTTCAAAACCAGCCCGCCGCCGATTCCGGTTCCCAGCGTGTAACAGGCCGTGTCGAAACCGCGCCCCGCGCCGAACTTCCATTCACCAAGGGTCATGGAACGCGCGTCGTTTAAAATCGCCACGTGTAAATGGCTCAGCCTGGAAAGTTGGTCGCGCACAGGCACGTTGCGCCAATTGCCGGGAAGGTTCGGCAGAAAGATCGTTGCGCCTTTTTCCAGGTCAAGCGCTCCAGGAATGCCGACGCCAATGCCCCCGATGTCGGTTTTGGCTTTGTTGCTGGCCAAAATGATTTCTTCGACCAGCACCGCCATTTGAGCGATAACGGCGTCATGCCCTTCGCGGGCGTGTGTAGGCGTCGAACGCGTTGCAGCAATGCCGCCCGTGTCTGTGTTAACCAACGCTGCTTTGATGTTGGTTCCGCCCAGGTCAATTCCGATGAATAAGTTTTGCTCTGCCATAACGTTTAATGAAGTGGTTTGAGATACAGGTTTCAAAAATGAGTGCAGCCAGCTTTTACTCAATCCGATTCGGCATGGCAAGCGAGGATTTCAAACTTTTGCGGCGCTCGCCTAAACAAAGCGAGTCAGGTAGAATCCGCCGCGCTTTCATAAAAAGCGTCACCAACGATTTCAAAACCCAACCAAAGCGAGAGATATAAAACTATGAATGCGAAAATCCGCCTGCAATTGTCGGCGATGATGTTCTTGCAGTTTTTCGTCTGGGGCGCGTGGTTTGTCACCGCGCCGAATTATCTGGGAACCATCGGCTTTGGAGCCGAAGATATTAGCTGGACTTATGCTGTCGGGCCGATCGCCGCGATCATTTCGCCGTTTTTTGTGGGAATGATTGCCGACCGGTTCTTTGCCGCACAACATGTCATGGCAGCGATGCACCTACTCGGAGGCGTGCTGATGTTCGTAGCTGCGGGCATGATGAACGGCGGAAGTACTCCAACGGCTATCAACTTCATGATTTTTCTCAGCCAGTTAACCTACTATCCGACGTTATCTATGAGCAACACACTGGCGATGAGAAACATTGAAAATACGGAGAAGGATTTCCCTTCAATTCGTGTTCTAGGAACCATTGGCTGGATTGTGGTTGGCTTCGCGCTTAGCTATCTGGGCTGGAGCACCAAAATCAATATGTTCTACCTGACCGGTGCCTCTGGTATCGTGTTGGGGTTATTTAGCCTGACACTGCCACACACACCTCCCACCCAAACCGGTAAGGTGACTGCCAGACAAGTACTTGGACTTGACGCATTAGTGCTGTTGAAAAATCGTTCGTATCTTATCTTCCTGCTCTCGTCGTTTCTGATCTGTATTCCGCTGTCGTTTTATTACCAGATTACAAGCCGCATCGTTGAAATGGCTCAGTTTGAAAATGTTAGCGGCTTTGGCGAAGCTGCAAAGTTTCTGGGATTTGGCGATGTGATCGGGCTGGTGATGACCTTCGGCCAGATGTCGGAAATTTTCTTTATGTTGGTCATGCCGCTGTTCTTCCGAAAACTAGGCGTGAAGTGGATGCTGGCAGTGGGAATGTTGGCCTGGGTTTTGCGATACGCGCTGTTTTCGTTCGGCGCACCAGATGAAATTCGCTGGATGATTCTCGCCGGCATTGTGCTGCATGGCATCTGCTATGACTTCTTTTTCGTGACAGGGCAGATTTACACTGACCAAATTGCGCCACCACAAATTCGAGCGCAGGCCCAAGGAATGTTGGTGCTCTTCACGCTGGGATTGGGAATGATGATTGGAGCTTACGCCGCAGGCAAGGTACTAACCTATCACACGACTTCACTTTCCACAGAGAAAGCTCAGCAGGTAGTGGCTAAAAATGCAGAGATTGAGCAGGTAAAAAAACAAATTGCGTCCAGCAGTATTGCCCAGGAAAAAACCTTATTGGAAAACCAGGTCAAGCTGCTTGAGACTCAAAAGAACGAGTTACGCCATGACGAACTTAAAGCCATTGACTGGAAGCCGTTGTGGGCAATACCGGCGATTTTTGCAGCCTTGATTCTGGTAATCTTTCTTTTACTGTTCAAAGATAAATCGGCTTCAGAGCGTGAGGCTTGAAGCTATGGGCAGGCTGTCAGCTTGCTCACCTCTATATTCGAAGGAGTTTTATGAAATTCAATTTTGCGTTTGCCAATGGGCGAACTTCCGTAGTTCTACTTTCTGCTTTTCTGCTGGCGGCCTGCGCCGACGCGCCAAAGGAAATCACGTCCAGCCAGCCGGCCAGCACTCCCAGCCAAACCAGCATGTCGTCTGCCTCGTCGTCCCCTTCGATGGGAACGGTTCCGATGCGCCCAAGCGGCGGTTCCAGCGATGTGAAATGGACGCCGCCTTCGACCTGGGAAGCCAAACCCGCCAGCGGAATGCGCGCGGCGACGTACATCATTCCGGCAGCCAAGGGCGACACGGAAGGCGGCGAATGCGCCGTGTTCGTCAACATCGGCGGCGGCGTTCAGCCAAATATTGATCGCTGGATTGGCCAGTTCGAACAACCGGATGGCAGTTCGTCCGCAGCAAAAGCCAAACAAGGCAAAGAAACCATCAATGGAATGTCCGTTACGACTGTTGATTTAACCGGGACTTTTGCTGGCGGCGGGATGGCAATGGGACAGCCTGCAACCAAAAAACCCGGCTACCGATTGCTTGGCGCAATTGTTGAAGGTTCGTCAGGCGAAGTTTTTTTCAAATTCACAGGTCCGGCGAAAACCGTGGCCGCGGCCCAAGCCGATTTTAGAACCATGCTGAAATCCATCAGCAAGTGAATCGAATCTGCATAACGAGTTGCAGAAGATAACGTTGACCGACGATTTCTACTGCAACTCGCTGTTTCTGCTTCCTTGCTAGTCTCGCCTTACGTCTTTAGAATCCCAGCCGTCAACCCAAGACATTTCTAAATAGCTTTGCATTACTAAGCACTCAACCAAAATAACAGTGCGGGCCGCAGCAGTTCGCACAAGACACGACACCGGACTAGGAACCGATCAACCACTACTTTTCTTAGGAGGCACAGAATGAAGCTTACGATCAGGCTTGTATTGCTATGTTCGCTTGTCCTGTTGGTTTCGATAACCACAGCGCTGGCGCAATCTCAAAGCACGACGGGCTCGGTTCAGGGCACTGTCAGTGACCAGGCAGGCGCAGTCATTGCGGGCGCAACTGTCGAAGTCAAAAACCTGGATACCAACACCACCAAAAACCTGACCACGGACGCAAATGGACGGTTTGTCTTTCTGCAATTGCAGCCGGGGAATTACACACTCACCACAACAAAACCGGGATACGCGACACTGGAACAGCAAAACATCGCGTTGACCGTCGGCCAAACAGTCAATTTGAACCTGGCCTTGAAAGTGTCCAGCGTTTCAGAGCGCATTACAATTACGGCGGCTCCGACAATCGATACGGTCAAAATCGAATCCAGCACGACGCTGAACGAAAAAGCGATTAGCAAAACTCCGATCCTGGGCCGCAAATTTGAGGACCTGTTGACCTTGACGCCTGGCGTCAGCATTACGCAGGGGCCGGATGGCGACGAAATTAACTTCAACGGCCAGCGCGGCATTTTCAACAACATCAGCCTGGACGGCGGCGATTACAACAACGGCTTTTTTGCCGAACAGGCAGGCGGCCAACGTGCCGCGATTGATATTCCCATCGGTGCAATCAAAGAGTTTCAGGTTATCGCCACCGGTGCCAGCGCAGAATTCGGACGCGCGGGCGGCGGTTTCGTTAACGCCATCACCAAATCCGGCGGCAACCAATTACGCGGCGATGTTTTCCATTTCCAGCGGTTGGAAGCGCTGACTTCCAACACAGCCGATGGCAAACCGCTCAAAGATTTCCACCGCGAACAATTTGGCGGCAACGTCGGCGGCCCGATTGTTAAAGAAAGGGCATTCTTCTTTGGCGCCTTTGAACAAATTCTGGGCAATCTGACGCGCCCGAACCTGAGCGAACCCATTGGCACACCTTGCTCTGTACAAAATCCCACGATCCAGGCCAATGAAGCGCTGATTAACGGCAGCGGCGATTGTCAGCGATTGGCATTGATCAATTTCTTCAAGACCTCTCGCAATCAGGACGAAGGGCTGCCGGTGAAAAAACCGATTAACACATCGGCTTTTCTGGGCAAGTTGAATTTCAACCTGACCTCGTCGAACGAACTGGCGATGTCCTACAACTTCAACCGGTCAAAGAAGGAAAATGAAACCTTTGACGTTCCGACGTACGGCAATTCGGCAAACGGCACAGAAGGTCCCGCCAAAATTCATGCCTTCAACCTGAACCTGTTCACAACGCTTTCCTCAACGAAGGTCAACGAATTTCACGCGACGTACCTGCGCGAAGATCGTCCGCGCCGAGCCACGCAATCGAACATTCCCGCTGACACAGCAATTGGCTTTGTGCCCAGTTTCCGCTTCGGCGCACCGTTTTTCCTGGGACCCAATGTTGATGAACTGTTCCAGCGCTGGCAGTTGAAAGACAATGTTTCAATCATCTCCGGCAACCACAACATCAAAATGGGCGGCGACTGGACGCACAGCAACAACGCGCAAGTCTTCCGTGGATTTTTCCAAAGCCGCTACATTTTCGACAGTGTCACTGGCTTTCTTCGCTACGCCTCGCCTGCAAGCCTGGGGCCGGGCTTTGGTCCCAGAGCCAACGCGGCGTCGCTGCTGCTTTATTTGCAGGGAGCCGCGCTGGATGGTCCGGCGACAGATGCCACGGGCGCGTCGAACATTGATAATGAGGAGTATTCGCTGTTTGTTCAGGACAAATGGCAAGTCAAGCCGGGCTTTACGCTCAGTTACGGGTTGCGGTGGGAAGCCCAGCTTTTCCCGGCCATGACCGTGGCCCCGGAATCAACGGCGTATGGAGCCTTCCTGAAAGACCCGCGTTTTCCTTCAGACGGCACGCTGCCGGATCAATACAAAATGTTCCAGCCACGCGTCGGTTTCGCGTGGGACTTGCTGAACAACGGCAAATCCGTGTTCCGCGCAAGCTGGGGAATTTATAACGCCCGGCAGAATATGCTGACGCAAGTCGGTTCGATCACCACCAACGGCGTGCAGCAGCAGACGATCTTTGTGAACGGTGACATCATTGCATCGGGCGGACCAGCGCCGGTTTGGCCGAACGTGATTGTGCCGACCAAAGTCCCACCGGGCCAGTTCCCGCTGTTTTCCGGCGTCAGAGTGTTCAGTCGCGATTATGCCAATCCGCGCATCTATTCTGCCAATGTGGGGATTGAACACGAATTGGCCAACACGCTGGCAATTTACCTGGATTACACTCACTCGAAAGGCGTTCACCTGACCCGGTTCCTGAACGTCAACCGCAACAACTATTTCCGCCCGCAACTGGACGAAGTGATGGTCACCAGTTCCGTCGGCAAATCGTTGTATCGCGGATTCACCATCGGCATGCGGAAACGCTTCAGCCGAGGCATTCAATTCGAAGGAAATTACGTTTACTCGTACGATTACGACGACGATTCCAACGAACGCGATCCGTTCAGCGACCGCGCTTTCGACATCAACCGACTGTTCCTGGATTACGCGTTGTCTGACCGAGACATTCGCCACAAATTCAACTTTTCAATGAACACCGAACTGCCCGGAAAAATCGAAAGCAGCGTTCGCATTCAGGCTCGCAGCGCACAACCCATTACTCCGGGAGTCCGCGCCGCGCTGAACCGGAACACTGCACGCAAAAACAACGAATACTTTTCGCTGGATTGGAGCCTGTCGCGCCGCTTCGGAGGCGACCGCTTCTCCGTCATTCCAACCATCGAAATGTTCAATACGCTCAACAACGACAACCTGATCAATCCGTTGACCACTGTGGGATTGTTCAACTTCGACGGCTTTTTGCGTCAGGGCGTGGGCGATCCGCGCCAGGTGCAACTGTCCGTAAAGGTCACTTTCTAACCCAATCGCAAACGCGAAAACCGAAAACGCCGATCAGCTTTTACGAGTTGATCGGCGTTTCTCATTTCCCAAATCGAGTCCAACAAGGTTGAAACATATCAGGCGGTTGCGCGACTCCGCTGGCGCTGTGCTTATACGGCCCCCAAACTCTCAAAAAAATGCGCCAACTTCGCCTCGTCCAAGGCTCCGTTGGTTCGCACACTGCTGCACAAATCAAGCCCGAATGGTTCGACAGCGCGAATTGCGTCAGCGACATTTTCCGGCTTCAAACCGCCCGCCAAAAAGATCGGCACGCGTACGGCTTCGCGGATTTTCCGGCTGAGCGTCCAGTTGTGCGTGCGCCCCGTCCCGCCAAGCTCTTTCACCGCCAGTTTCTGGTTGCCGGAATCCAGCAAAATCGCATCCACGTGCGGCGCGATGGCCTGCGCTTCTTCAATGGACTCTTCGCCCGTGACGTGAATCACTTGCACCAGAGAAATGCCCGGCAGCGCAGAGCGCAAATCGCCATAACTTCCCTGCTCAAGGCGATCAACAATTTGAATGGTGTTGGTTCGCAAGCGGCGATGCTGCTGAATGATCCCAGGAACGTCTTGCTTGCTGGTCAGCAAAAAAGTGGCAATTGGCGGCGGAATGCGCGCGGCAATTTCTGCAATCAGGTTTTCTTCAATGACGCCCGGCCCACTGGGCATCGCCGAAACCAATCCCAACGCGGAAGCGCCATAACGGATTGCGAGTTCAGCTTCGGCAATACTGCTGATACAACAAATTTTCACGCGAGGTTTGAAAGGTAGATTCATGGCTTGACGTTGACGGGTTTTATTTTCTTGCCAGGTAAAACATTCGTCCGTCGCTGATGGTAAATCCGAATTCGCGCCGCGCATCATAGGTTTTGACACGCAGAAACCCCGCATCCGCCAACGCTCCCAGCACCTCGTTGACGCTGTAATACCGTTGAAACAGCGTCACATCCGTTCGTTGCCAGATTTCCTGTTCCAATTGAAACATGGTTACGTCGTATCGTTTCAGCTTTTGAATCTGGTTGTAGCTGCTGCGAACAATGCAAACGTGATCGTCTTCGATAATTTCCAATGTATTGCCCAACAATTCCGAAGCGTCTTCGATATTCAGGTCGAACAGGAAAATGCCGTCTTCGGTCAACGCTTCATACACGTGACGAAAAACCAGTGTCAGTTCATCCAGTTCCATCAGGTGATTCAAACTGTCGAAAGCTGAAATTACGCATTCAACCAGTTGCGCCAGTTTGAAGTTTCTGGCGTCGCCGTGGATGAATTCCGCATTGGGAGCATTTTCCCGCGCGAAACGTAGCATTGCGGCGGAGCCATCCAAACCAGTGACTTGGTATCCGCGCTCGCTCAGTCCTGTCGAAATCTGCCCGGTGCCGCAACACAAATCCAAAACCCGGCAGCCTGCGGGAATGTGCGGAAACAGCAAAATGTTGTAAATCGCCAGCGCAGGGGCGCTGAATTCCGGTCCCCAATACAGGTTATAAAACCAGGCGAAGCGATCGTAATCGGAATAAATTTTCTCTGGCAGGTAACTCATTGTGCCGTGTCTCCATCACTTCGCTAGCCGATTGTATGTTTTCAACACTTCCCGCAACCGATTATGCGGCAGCGCAAGGATTTTGTGGCCGTCAACGCCCGTCATCGTTTCTGCCGCAACCATTGCGTTGATGACTGCTTCTTCCGTCGCCAGCACCGTTGCGTCAAACAGCGAATTCATCCGTTCGTTCGGCAACATTTTCAGGGCAGCAGGTTCTTGGCTCTCCCAGGCTTTTGGGTTTGCGGTCGAAAAGGCGACAAAAATATCCCCGGAGCCATTACCGGACATGCTGCCCGTGCGAGCCAACCCAAGCGGAACGCGGCGAGCTAATCGTTTCAACTGATGCGGCAACAGCGGAGCATCCGTGGCGACAGCGACGATGATCGAACCCATTTCAATTTTCCGAATTGTGCCTTCTGTGATCTCTTTGCCAACGGGAACCCCTGCAATCTGAAGCTGAGAGCGCAATCCAAAATTCGCTTGAACCAGCACGCCGACCGTGTAACCGCCTTGCCGTTCGCTCAGTTTCCGCGACGAAGTGCCAATGCCGCCTTTGAATTCGTAACAGATCATTCCTGTCCCGCCGCCGACATTGCCTTCGGCCACCGCACCGGACTTGGCCGAATCCAGCGCGGCAAAAGCGTGTTCCGGTTTGACGTGAAACCCATTGATGTCGTTAAGCCATCCGTCATAGGTTTCCGCGACCACAGGCAATCCCCAGGCTTGTGCCGTTTTGCCTTGTTGTTTCAATTGCCAGGTAATCACCGCGTCGCGCACGACGCCAACGCTGTGCGTATTGGTGATCATCAACGGCCCTTCCATAAAGCCGGACTCCTCAATCCACGTTGTGCCCGTCATCTCGCCGTTTCCATTCAGCGAATACCATCCGGCAAACACCGCATCGGAGTTCTGTTTTCCGCGCGGCAATACCGCCGTCACCCCAGTGCGAATCGGGCCGACGCCGACCTGCAACTTGCCTTCGCCGGAAATCAAAGTGGTGTGACCGACTTCAACGCCCGCCACATCCGTGATCGCGTTGAATTGTCCTGGTGTTCCTTCAAAAGGGATTCCCAAATCGCGCGCTCTAGGTTTGTTTTGCATGGTTCGTGACATGGAAGCTTGCGTGGACACTGAGACAATCAGTGCCAAGCTCAGAATAAACACAGCGATCCGGATTTTCATCATCGCTCCTTTTAGAAGTTGTCCGGCTTCGGCTACACTCGGTTCGGTTGAACCATTGAATCATCAGACGGCGCAGTTTAACAAAGCAACTATGGGAACACTAACATTTGTCAGGCATGGTCAGGCGCGAGCCTTTGAAAAAGACAGCGACCAACTTACCCCGGTTGGTGAAGAGCAAGCGCGATTGCTTGGACAGTATTGGGTAAAAAACGGTATCACGTTCAACGAAGTATACAGCGGCACACTGGTTCGCCAGCGACGGACAGCGGAAATCGTCGGCCAATGTTTCTTAGAAGCCGGACTGAACTGGCCGGAACGTCAATCCACGCCGGATTTGAACGAATACGACGCCGACGGAATTTCACGCAAACTGATCCCAGCCTATGCTGAACGCGATGAGAAATTTCGCAGATTGCTGGCGGAGTTTGAAGCGAACAGAAACTCGCCCGACCGCAATCGGTATTTTCAGCGAATGTTTGAGGTTGTCACGCAACTCTGGCTCAGCGGCAAGTTGGAAGTTGATGGATTTGAATCGTGGGTAAGTTTTCGAACGCGCGTGCGCCGGGCTTTGAAGCAGATTATCTCTGCCGAAGGCAGTGGCCGCCGCGTTGCGGTTTTTACTTCCGGCGGCGTCATCGGTGCAATGGTGCAAACGGTGCTGGATGCCCCGGACAAACAAGCGCTGCAAATCAACTGGCGCGTCAAAAACTGCTCGCTGACTGAATTCACATTTGGTGGTGGACGCATTTCAATGGATACGTTTAATTCGCTGCCGCATCTGAATGATCTCAGGCTTCAAACCTTCCGGTGAGATGCCAAACGCTCAACGTAGAGCGTATAATTCACACACAATATTCTTTCGGAGGTAAAGTTCAATGCCAGGTACAGGCAATTCTAAAGATACTAACTTCACGATTGGCGACGAGATTTCGTATGCCTTTGGTTCCGGCATCGCGTATGGCGAAATCGCCCGGCTGCTGGAAGGCGGAGCGGCGGTAGAAATCCTGTTTGAAGACGGACGTCGCGAAATCAAGAAGGCTCGTGATGGGGCGCTTCGGCTGGTTCGCCGTGCGTCCGGTGCAAGTGAAGCCGAAGAGTCTCGTTCAGACCGTGGCCAGTTGCGAGATTTCGAAATTGACGAAATGCGGCGGGCCGACCAACGCAGACGGTGGTAGCGAATGTCCCTTACCAGATCGCCAGCCATCGGCAATCCAATCGTACAAGGGAATTCGGAGGTAAAACGAATGAGAAAGCTTTTTTCCATCTCTATGCTTGTGGCAACGCTGCTGATTGTCAGTGGTCTTGCACAGGCGCAAACCGAAAACACGGAAACCACGACCAACAACGCAAATATCATTGTTGCGCAAGGTGCCACCGCCAAACTTTCGCTGCAATCGCAGCTCAGTTCAAAAATCAGTGAAGTCGGCGACGAAGTGATCGCCGTACTTTATGAGCCAGTTCGGTCAGCCGATGGGCGCGTCGCCATTCCACGCGGAACGGAATTCATCGGACGTGTAACACAGGTTCAGGCTGCCAAACGCCCGCAGAAAGAAGCCACAATGACCATCGTTTTTGAAACAATGCGAATGTCTTATGGCACCGAGAAAATCTCAACTGTTGTTACGGCGATTGATGATTTCGCCAACGATGAAAAGATGCGCTCCAAAGACGACGAAGGAAAAGTCGGCGGTGGTAAATCCGGTGGGCGCACAGCGAAAAACGCTGGAATCGGTGGTGGAATTGGCTCGCTTGGCGGCGTGATTATTGGCGCAGCCGGTGGCGGTTTAGGTGGCGTGATTGGCGGTGTCGGCGGAGGCGTTCTTGGCGGCGTGTTGATGACCAAAGGCAATGACATCAAACTGGCTCCGGGAACGATTCTTCGCGTCCGATTTGAACACGAAGTCGCGTTACCCGCGTTTGAAACCGCCCGCGAAAAATAGGGTTCATAAACAAAACCGGTTCTCAGTTTCCAGTTGTCGGTAAATTGCGAGCAGATCAAACCAGGCTCGCGAATAACCGCTATTGGGAAATCCGAGGGCATCCCTGGCCTCGTAAATCCCACGCTTGCCGACAACTGGAAGCTGAGAACCAATTCTCAGCTTCACCCCTACTTCAGCTTTAACAAAGTAATCTTGTCCGATGCAGTAAAACTGATGGCCTTGTTTCGAATTGCAAGATTCTGCCAAGTCGCTCCGTCATTGGGGACACAAAAAGCTGCACTGGTTACCGTCGAATTGAAGGCCAGGGTTAAAGTGCGAGGCGCAGTCGCCAGTTCAACCTTTCTTGCCACATCCCAATTCACAGCTTCGACCCACACGGCCAGATAAAAGGTTCCATCCCGCTTTTGCAGCAAAACCTGTCGCACATCTGTCAAAGTGCCGCTCAGGGTGTAGCCAAGCCGTCCTGGCGTGAACGCCGGACCGTCATCTCGCAACAAATTGACCAGATTTTTCAATGCGCCAAAAGCAGGTTTCGGCGTGCCGTTGTACCGCAACAGCCCAAAATTGTTGGCAGCATTAACGGGGTCATTCTTTTGGTCAATCAGTTCGTACGCGAACGTTCTCAGCAGTCCTCTGCGAAAATGCTCCAAATAAAGTCTGGGAATGTATTTGCCAGCCACAGCTTCGCTGATGCCCGGATGGTTACCGGCAGCATTAACCAGATTGTGCCATCCACTTTCGGTGGAAATAATCGGTTTGCCACTGACTACCGGATTTAACAGTGTCAAATACCAGGAAAGGCTGCCATATCCATTGGCTCCCCAGCCTGTCGTCCCGGGGTTTCTGCCAAAGTAGTAATTATTCAAACTGGCGTAATCAATCCACGGACTGAGGTTTCCCACCTGCGCATACGCATCCGTGGAAGACATGGACGGCATGACAACTTTCACATGGGCGGTCAATGGATCTCCCTTGATTGCTCTGTATAAATCCTGCTGATAGCTGCGAATTACTGAGGGCCAATTTGAGCCAACAATACTTTCGGGCGATTTTGGCCCTTCGATAGCAATGATGGAGTTATATTTTTTGATGAATTTGTTCGCCGCTGGCCCGGTAACACTCGGCGGAGTTGAGATCATCTGGAACTTTAATCCGAGCGAACCTAGTTGGGCGATTTTGGTTTCCAAACTCAGATCGTTGAGCTTGATGTCGTCCCGCAGGTTTTTCACACCAAGTTCGACCAATCTTGGTTTGATGATTTGGTCGAAACTGCCATACGTCGTGGAGGTGCTTGCCAGATGAACGTTCATCCCCAGGCTGTCAATGAACTCTCCCGCTTGCCGGGCATTTGTTTGCGAATTTCCCTGCGCGAGCAATGGCTGCAATAGTTGATTCCCGGAAAGCGTCCAGACAAAAACAAGCCCTACAATCGCCAGAAAGACGATAATTCCCTTGATGAAGATTTTTCTATTTTCTGCTTTCATATTCCCCTCTTACCTAATGCGAAATGTCTGTCCCCAGACATGACTCATCTTCAATTTTGGGCAGCACAGCCAATATCCCTGTTTCGGTTCGACAGAAGGAAAAAGCTGAATACTGACTTCAGGAAAATGAAGAATTCGCTTGGGAAGTGAATACTCCCCTGCCTAAATTTTTTGTCTGGGGATGCTACGATTGTGGGGTCGAAAACAAGCCGATAACAGCGTGATTATGTGAGCAGGGCAAACAACTGTTAAATGCTAATTGTAATACTTCTATCTGGCTCTTTGGCCTCAGGAACCTACCATAGTGGCTAGGTTCTGGCCAGAGTCTAACTTTAAGATTTTTTGCTGAGGTCGAAAAT
>CAYLJQ010000086.1:0-15374 GCA_964383955.1 uncultured Heliomicrobium sp.
ACTGTCTACTGTATGCTGGCTACTTCCAAGAAATATGAAGCCTTACATACTCATTATTGAAGACGATCAGGACATTGCCGAAAGCATTCGCTACAACCTGGAACGTGAAGGCGCGTTTCAGGCGCAAGTGGCGTTGACCGGCGAGCAAGGATTAAACATCGCCTTGGGCAAAGGCCAGGAACGTCGCCCGGATGGCAGTTTCATCGCGCCGGATTTGCTGGTTCTGGATTTGAACCTGCCAGGCATGAGCGGCTTTGAATTGTGCCGTCGTTTTCGCACCGAAGAACTGACCCGTCGCACGCCGATCATTGTTTTGACAGCCCGCACCGAAGAGCAGGATAAAATCAGAGGCCTTGATCTTGGCGCGGACGATTACATGACCAAACCGTTCAGCGTGCGTGAATTGGTGGCTCGTGTTCGGGCCGCATTGCGTCGTTCCGGTTACGACGCGCAATCCGCGAAAACGTATGACGACGGAATGCTGAAAATTGATTACTCCGACTTTGCCGTGTTCAGCCAGGGGCAGCCCGTTCGGCTGACGCGCAAAGAATTCGCTCTGCTTTCAATCCTGTCACGGAACAAAGGCCGAGTCGTGCCGCGCGAACAATTGCTGGATCAGGTTTGGGGCTTGGAGTATTACGGCGAAGCGCGGACGCTGGACGTTCACATCAGCGGCTTGCGAAAAAAGCTGGGCCTGTGCGGCAATTGCATCGAAACGGTGATTGGGATTGGGTATCGCTTTAGGAGCGGCGAACTTGAAGGAGCAGGGAGCCGGGAGGCGGGAATCGGGAGTTGACGCAACAAAGCCATCTCCTCAGTGCCGACCCGACGTCTCCGCAAATGATTACTCGACGCATAAAAATTATCCGCGCAACGATTGCGATGGTAGCGTTCTTTGCGTTGTACGAGACGGTTAAAACCGTGCTCTTTCCGACGATGAACTCGATCACGTCGCACGTGGTTTCGACTGTGATCGTAGGCGTCATCACTGTCGTCATCGCTTTTTATGTTTATCGCCAGCAAAGCCATTTGCTGGCAGAGCGCGAACAAAGCAATCAGCGCTTGCGAGAAACGCTCAGCAAGTCGGAGCGTGACGAAACGTTGTTGCGTTCGATCCTTGCTTCCGTCGCCGAAGGGTTGGTGATTACAGGCCGCAATTCCGAAGTCTTGCTGATCAATGATGCGGCCAGGACGTTGTTTGGGTTGGGTGCCAAGCCAATCGTTCGTCTGACTGACCTCAGCCGTGAGCCGCAAATTCACCGCACGCTTTCAACCGTTCTTTCGACGGGCGAAAAAGTCGAAGCCCGCCTGGAAGTTCGCGCTTCCGCCGGTTCCGCCGACAAACGCATTCTGAAAATGCATGCTGCGCCGTTGCGCTTGGGCGACGATCAAGCCGATGGCGTCGTCAGCGCGTTTATGGACATCACCAAGCTGGAGCGCCTGGAACGTGTGCGGCAGGAATTTCTGTCGAACGTTTCGCACGAACTGCGAACGCCGTTGTCAGCGATTACGGCTTACACCGAAACGCTGATTGACGGCGGATTGGATGACGCCGACAACAGTTTGCGTTTTCTGTACACCATCCACCGCAATGCCGAGCGTATGCGCGCGCTGGTCAACGATGTTTCAGAACTGTCAGCTATTGAATCCGGCACAGTCACTTTGTTGCCGGAACGATTGCCGCTGCGCCAATTTGTTAATGATGTTTTTACGGGCCTGGCCCCGCGGGCTTCGGAACACGGCGTTCGATTGGACAATCAGGTCGCTGAAGATTATTACGTTACAGCCGACCGGCGGCGTTTGGAGCAGATTGTGATCAATCTGGTGGACAATGCCATCAAGTTCAATCATCCCGGCGGCACTGTTGCTGTCAAAACCGACACCGGCGAAAGCGGCCAACACCAGATTATTCGCGTTTGTGATACAGGCCCGGGCATTCCGGCAGAACATTTGCCGCGCGTATTCGAACGCTTTTACAGGGTTGACCGTGCGCGTTCGCGTGAAGCTGGCGGCACTGGGTTGGGGCTGGCGATTGTGAAACACCTGGCCCGTGCGCACGGCGGCGAAGCTTACGTTACCAGCGAAGTCGGCGTTGGCAGCGAATTTTCAATCAAGTTGCCCGTCATGGCTCCAACCGAATCTGCGCCACGCGCACTGGCAAGCGTCGCTGCTGAACTGTGAATCAAGCATGTCAAACACCAATCAATTCCCGCCGATCAAAATCAAAAAACTTCACGAAGGCGCACGCCTTCCTCATCGCGGCAGCAATCTGGCCGCAGGCGCTGATCTTTGCTGCGTCGAAGCGGTCACGCTTGAACCGGGCGAACGAACGCTGGTGCCGACGGGATTGGCCGCCGAAATTCCTCCGGGATTTTATGGCCGCGTGGCTCCGCGTTCCGGGCTGGCGGTCAAACACGGTATAGACGTTCTGGCCGGCGTGATTGACGCTGACTATCGCGGCGAACTGAAAGTGCCGTTGATTAACCTTGGCCAGCAAACGGTCAGCTTCGACGCCGGAGAACGCATCGCTCAGCTAATCATCGAACAAGCTGCCATGTGTGATTACGTTTGGGTCGAGGATCTGGGCGACACCCAACGCGCAGAGAGCGGATTTGGGTCAACCGGAAGATAACGGCCACATTCCGCTGCTGGTTGCCCGCCGGCAAGATTCAAGAGTACGATACGCCGCACCCCAATCCATCAATGCAGAGGAACCCAGCAATGAAAAACGTCTCAATTCGCCTTGTGGCCATAGCGCTGGCGCTGATTGCACTGGCTTCAGTTTCAACTTTTGCCCAGGACGCCCAACAGTTTTTGCGAATGTCCGTGGGCTTTCGCACGATGAAAAATCAGGCGACGATGAGCGATGAAAAGCGCAAAGCCGTCGAAGACCTGGAAGCCAAAGCCCGCGCCGCCAACAACGACAAAAAATACGGCGAAGCCGTCAAGCACATGCTTCACGGCATGGCGCTGATGCAAAACAGGGTTTGGACTCCAGCCCTGGCGCTGACCGAAGGCACGCAAGCCAAACTGAATACAGCCATTTTCGATCCCGGTGATAAGGTCAGCGTGACGCTGACACAGATTTATTCGCTGGATGAGCCGATTGATGGAAAGCTGAAAGGCGCGCTGTCAATTGCCGTTACCAAGGACGGCAAGCAGGAAACACTGAAAGAATTGAAGCAGCTTGCAGAAGTCGCAGCCGATTTCACCAAACCATTTTCAGTTGATGGAGCGATTCCTCAGCTACCTGACGGAAATTACGAGATTGTCATCAAGCTTTTCCCGAAGACCGGAGAGGAAATCTACAAATCGAACTCCATTCGCATTGCGCGGGACGTCAACACGCAAGCAAGCTTGCTGAAAACTCGTGCGGCAACGTTTCGCTCTGATCTGGAAATACGTAACAGCCCATTGCTGACGGTGCTGGCGGCTGCGGAATACAATGCGACGTTGATTGATCTGGTCAATTCCGGGCAAATGTCTGTCGTTCGTACCGATCTGAAAACATCCATCGCCGAAGCCAATGCTTTGCTTGACCTGATCACCGCAGGCAAAAATCCACTGACAACCAGACGAGGGGATATTCGTTGGGCTTATCGGTCAGCGGTTGATAGCACCTTCCAACCTTATCGCTTTTACGTACCGACGAATTACGATGCCAAAAAGAAATGGCCGCTGGTTGTGGCTTTGCACGGAATGGGTCAGGACGAAAATAGCTTCTTTGCCAGCTACAACAACGGTGAAATCAAACGAATCGCCGAATCGCGCGGATACCTGGTTGTCTGCCCCAAAGGCCGCGCGCCCGCTTCGATGTATATGGGGCCAGCGGAAACCGATGTGATTGACGTGCTCAACGCCATGAAGCGCGACTATTCCATTGATGACGACCGCGTTTACCTGATGGGCCATTCGATGGGCGGATATGGTTCGTGGTCGGTTGCGGTCAATCATCCTGATTTGTTTGCGGCGATTGGCCCGATTGCCGGAGGCGGTCAGCCATTTGTGATGATGGGATTGAAGAAAATCACGCATGTTCCCTGGATCGTCATTCATGGTGACAACGACCCGACGGTTTCCGTCGAAGAATCCCGCAAGATGGTCAAAGCTGGGAAAGAGCTTGGCATTGAAATCAAATACATCGAAGTTCCCGGCGGCAACCACATAGACATTGCCGTTCCAGCTTTCAAGGACATCTTCGACTGGTTTGATGCTCATAAACGGCAACCAAAAGCTGCGGCGAAGGCTGCCGGTAGTGGCCAATAATTTATGGAGAGAGATATGAAGTCATTTTTGAAAACATTCAGTTTACTGGCAGTCACGCTCTGCTTCGGATTTGCCGTGAATGCCCAATCGAAACGTCCAATCGCATTTGATGATCTGATTTCGATGAAGCGTCTGGCCGATGCGCAGATTTCACCGGATGGCCGATCCGTGGTCTATGTCGTTAACGCAGTGGATAAACAAGCCAATCGAGGCAAACGAAGCATTTGGATGGTTCCGGCTTCCGGCGGTGAAGCGCGGCAACTGATTACGTCCAGCCGCAACGACGACACGCCGCGATGGTCTGCCGATGGCAAATGGATTGCGTTTCTTTCTTCGCGTGACGGAGCGCCGCAGATTTACATTGCTGCGGCAGATGGTTCCAGCCCGCGCAAAGTCACCAGCGTACCGCTTGGCGTTGCCGATTTCACGTGGTCGCCGGACGGCAAGACCTTCGCTTTTTCGAGTGAAGTCTATCCTGAATGCGCCGACTTGAAATGCACTGCGCAAAAAGCCGAAGCCGCTGACGCCAGCAAGGTCAAAGCCGTTATTGCCGACCGGCTGCTGTATCGCCACTGGAGCGACTTTAAGCTCGGCAAACGTTCGCACGTATTTGTAGTTGCAGCCGAAGGTGGCGATCCGCGCGATATGACGCCGGGAGATTTTGATTCGCCGCCGTTTTCGCTTGGCGATCCGCTGGCGTATGACTTTTCGCCGGACGGCAAAGAGCTTTGCTTTTCGCGCAATACAGATAAGTTCGAAGCCACCAGTACTAACAGCGACTTGTTCATCGTTTCTTTGATGGGCGGCGAAGCCAAGCGCATCACGGGGAACAACAAAGGTTATGACAGCACACCGCGCTATTCGCCTGATGGCAAATGGATCGCATACCGTTCGCAAGAGCGCGCTGGATACGAAGCCGACCGGTTCAAATTGATGCTTTACAACCGCCAGAGCGGCGCGGTGAAAGAACTGACGTCCGGTTTTGATCGCAATATCGGCGAAATGGTCTGGTCGCCCGATAGCCAAAACCTCATCATTGGGGCAGAAGATGAGGGACGAGAATTGATTGGCTCGATTTCCATCAATGGCGGCGGGGTGAAGTCGCTGATTGCCAAAACTGCCAGCAACGGCATTTCGCTGTCCAGCGACGGAAAAACACTGGCCTTCACTCGATCCAGCCTGACGATGCCTGCTGAAATTTTTGCGGCGAATGCAGACGGGAGCAACACACGGCAATTGACCAAGACAAACGCCGCATTGCTGGCGCAACTGGATATGAACCCGGCTGAAGATTTTGGATATGAAGGCGCGTTAAAAGCCAAAATTCACGGCTTTATCGTCAAGCCTCCGCAGTTCGACAAGTCGAAAAAGTATCCGATGATTTTGCTGATTCACGGTGGTCCGCAAGGCGCCTGGCTGGATAACTGGGGCTATCGCTGGAACGCGCAAATGTGGGCAGCGCGTGGGTACGTGACGGTGCTGATCAACCCGCACGGTTCAACCGGTTACGGTCAGGCTTTTACCGAACAGATCAGCGGAGATTGGGGCGGCGCGGTTTACGACGACCTGATGAAGGGCGTGGATTACGTCGTCAAACAGGGCTACGTTGACCCGGCGCGCATCGGAGCCGCAGGCGGTTCTTACGGCGGATACATGGTGAACTGGATGCTGGGGCATACAGACCGTTTCAAAGCCTTCGTTTCGCACGCGGGCATTTTCAACTCAGTCAGCATGTATGCCACCGAAGAGCTTTGGTTTCAGGAATGGGAATTCAAAGGCACGCCGTGGGAAAAACCGGAGCTGTACACAAAATGGTCGCCGCATCTGCACGCCGCGAAGTTTAAAACACCGACGCTGGTGGTTCACGGCGAACTGGATTACCGCGTGCCGATTGGCGAAGGCATACAGCTTTTTTCGACGCTGCAACGCAAAGGCGTTCCGTCGAAGTTGCTGTACTTCCCGGACGAAGGCCACTGGATTCTGAAGCCGCAAAACAGCGAGCTTTGGTACAAGACGGTGCTGGATTGGTTTGATCAATGGTTGAAGCCGAATGGCGCGACGGCTTCGCGTTAATTTTCGTTTTCAATGCTGAACCCAAAGGCGCAGTAGTCTTCATTGACTGCCGCGCCTTTTGTGTTATTTTGCCTCGCCGCCCCGCCTGATTTTCTGCAAACTGCCCTTTTAATCATCGTTCATCAGCCGGAGGTTACCCAATGAAAAATTTAGTCACTGTTTGCGCACTATGCGTTTTGTTGCTGGCTCTTGCGGGTGCGCCTGCCGCAGCACAAGACAATTACGAAGCTGAGCGCAAGCGCGCGCTCGACCTGGTTGAGAAGCACGATCTATTGGCGGCATTGCCTTTGCTGGAAAAGCTGGCGACTGCCAAACCGGAAGACACAGTCGTGCTTCAAAATCTGGCATTGGGGTTGGCTTCCCAGGGAATCGCCAGCAAAAATCCTGAGTTGATAAAACAGAATTTCCGCCGGGCGCGGGAACTGGCAGAACGCTGCCGCAAATTGGGCGATAACAGCCAGCTTGTCCAAACCATCCTTGAACGATTGCCCACTGAAGAAGAATTAAATGCGCCTTCCCCAAAGAACACGCCTGCCGATGATGCTTTGCAAGCGGGGGAAGCGGCTTTCAGCAGCGGCGATTTCAAACGCGCGCTGGCCGAATACGAACGAGCGGAAAAACTGGACCCCAAGCTTTACGAAGCTCCGCTGTTTGCCGGCGACATGCATTACAAAATGAACGACATTGAAAAAGCAGGCACGGCTTATGCGCGCGCGATTGCGATCAATCCTGATCGCGATACGGCTTATCGTTTCTGGGGCAATGCGTTGCTGCAGAACGGACGTATGGAAGAATCGAAACAAAAGCTGATTGAAGCCATTCTTTGCGAACCGTATTCGCGCGCTCCGTGGCAATACATGAGCAATTGGGCGCAACGCAATCAAGCGCAGCTTGGCCATCCGAAAATCGAAATTCCTCAATCCTCCGTTCAGCGCAAAGATGATCAGAACATCAATATTTTGGTTACCCCGTCGGAAAAACAGGACGGGACTTCAGCCTGGGCAATCTACAGCTTGATGAAAGCCGGATGGATGATGGACAAGAAATTCAAGGAAGCGTTTCCGAATGAAAAAGAATATCGCCACAGTCTGAAGGAAGAAGCCCAGTCGTTGCGCATTGCAATCGAATCGGTCGAAAACCAGGTCAAGGAAGGAAAGCTGAAAGAGAAATCCTTGGACGAGTCAATTGCCAATCTGCTGAAAATTCACCGTGCAGGTTTGATCGAATCTTATGTGCTGCTGGCAATGGCTGATGAAGGGATTGCCAAAGATTATTTGGAATATCGCAAAAACAACCGCGACAAATTGCGCCGTTACCTTGCCGAATTCGTCATCGGCAACAAGTAAGTCGAAGCAGCAACCGCGTGGCAAAGCTGTCGGGCTTATGATTCCAAATTTGCCGGTTCTGTCTGTTTAACCAGCAATTTGTCCACGCGGTTGCGATCCATATCCAGAACCTCGAACTTCAGCCCGTTCCATTCAAACTGATCCGCCACGTGGGGGATTTTGCCCAGATGGGTCATGACAAATCCGCCCAGCGTCTGGTACCAGTCGCCTTCTTCGCCCGGAAGATGTTTGATGTCGAAATGCTTTTTGAACTCGGCGATGGACAGCGCGCCGTCCATCAGGAAGGAACCATCCTCGCGCTGTTTAATTTGCGGTTCAATCCCAGCGCCTTCATTGGGCAAATCGCCGACGATGGCTTGCAAGATGTCGTTGAGCGTCACCAGGCCTTCGATGCCGCCGTGTTCGTCAACCACCAGCGCCATTTGCGCACGCGATTGGCGGAATGATTCCAGCGCGCGAAAGGCATGCGTGCTTTCTGGCAGAAAAAGCGGTTTTTCCATTACTGCTGTCAGGTCCACTGGCTGACGGGCGATGGTTTGCGCCCATAAATTTTTGACCTGCACGACGCCTATGACATTGTCCGGGGAGCCTCCGGCGACAGGGAAGCGCGAATGTGGGCTGCCCGCAATCGCGGAAACGATCTCTTCCGGCGAATCGTCAATGTTCAACCAGACCATTTCCGTGCGCGGAATCATCAGTTCACTGACCCGGCGGTCGGCCAGATGAAAAATACGCTCAACCATATCCCGTTCGGTTTCGACGAACACACCAGCGTGAATGCCCTGTTCAATCAGAATCTTGATTTCGTCTTCGGTGACAGGCGGCTCCGGCGATTCGCGCAATCCAAACAACCGCAACAATCCATCCGTTGAATGATCCAGCAGGCTAACCAGCGGCGAGACAAAACGAGAAAGTTTGCCCATTGGCGTAGCGACAGCCAGCGCAATGCCTTCGGCGTTTCTCAATGCCAATCGTTTTGGAATCAGCTCGCCGATGACCAGCGAAAAGTACGTGATGATGGCGACAACTATGGCAAAGGCGATTCCTTCGCTGTACTGGCCGACATAGGGTAATTGAGTCAGGCTGGGCGCAAACCGTTCTGCAATGCGCGAACCGCCAAAGGCCCCGGCCAGAATTCCGACTAGCGTGATGCCGACCTGAACGGTGGAAAGAAACGGCCCGGGCGCGTCTGCCAGCGCCAATGCCGCAACGGCTTTTTTATCGCCCTGGTCTGCGCGCTGTTTTAACCGGGCTTTGCGAGCCGAGACGATGGCCATTTCAGACATGGCGAAAACGCCGTTGGCCAGCAGCAAAAGAAAGATGGCGATGATTTCAAAGGTGATTGAAGACATGGAGTTCGATTATGAAAGCGGAGACAGCGGCAATATTTCCTCTTCATCCACACGCTTTTCGTTTTTGAACAGTTGAGCCAGAAAAGGCGGCGCAATCAGCGTTGTTGCCACGGCCATAAACAACACCACGCCGAAAACCGAGTCGCTGATAACCCCAAGGCCAAGGCCGATTTGGGCGACGACAATACCGACTTCTCCTCGTGGAACCATGCCCATTCCCACCTGCATGGCTTTTCTTTTGCCCATCGAAAGCACTGCCAGACCGCACCCGATTTGTTTGGAAATCACAGCCAGCACTGTGATGAGCAGCGCCAGAATGATTGTGCTGCGGTTGAACAGCGTATCCAGTTTTAACTGCATTCCGATATTGGTCAGGAAAAACGGCAGCAGAAATTCTGTGACGGCTTCGGCTTGATGAGGCATGTCTGTGCCTTCGGCTGATTCGGCCAAAGCCATTCCGGCCAGAAACGCGCCGATAATGGCGGCGACGCCGATGTAATGCGCCAAGGTCGCCAAACCCAGGCATAGCGATAAACCAAAAACCAGTTGTGATTGGCCCACTTTCAGCTTCTCCACTCGCGGGTGGAGTTTGTTGACTGCGCGCGCGCCGACAAAAATCACCAACAGCGTAAAACCGATGGCCAACCCCGCCGTGATGGCAATCTGCGCGTAATTGACATCGCCTTTTGCCATGCTGCTGACGACGGCCAGAATGATCAAACCAAGAATGTCGTCAATGACCGCCGCGCCCAGAATGATTCGGCTGACGTCCAGATTCAGCAATCCCATTTGCCCCAGCACGCGCGCCGTGATTCCGACCGAAGTCGCCACCATCGCCGAACCAACGAAGATGGATTCGATTTGCGCTTCGCCCCAGGCCAGTAGCGTCACGTAACCAAAAACAAAAGGAACAATGACGCCCAGTATGGCTACGGCCAACGCGCGCCCGCCGACACGAAAAATGTCTGCCGGTTTGGTTTCCAGCCCGACCAGAAAGAGCAAAAAGATGACTCCGATTTCGGCCAGCGTGTTGGTGATTTCGGTCGGTTCGACCAGATGCAAAACGCTTGGCCCGATGGCGATGCCCGCCAGAATTTCTCCGGCGACGGCAGGCTGTTTCAATCGTTCGAAAATTTCCGCCGCCAGCTTCGCGGCAACAAACATTACAAACAGAGTTAGAAACAGGTTTCCGCCATCCGCGGAGGAAAGCGCCAGCCCAAATCCGTCAATCATTTATTCTCCCAAGTTTGAATTCTGTGTGGTCGTGATCGTTGACAAAAACCGAACCAGAAGGAAAAGTAGCACGCCCTATAGGCAAAGCCAACAAAACGAAAAGAACAGAGCAGTTCAAATCAATTCATCAGAGGTGACATCAGACTATGCCCA
Organism: uncultured Heliomicrobium sp.; assembly: GCA_964383955.1. Lineage (GTDB taxonomy): Bacteria > Acidobacteriota > Blastocatellia > RBC074 > RBC074 > RBC074. Next base: position 10,424 of record CAYLJQ010000086.1, read on the forward strand.
AATATGTTTTAGCGTTGGATCAAGGCACGACTTCTTCGCGCGCCATTCTATTTGACCGTGCTGGCCGAATCGTCAGCGTCGCGCAACAGGAATTCCCGCAAATGTTTCCGCAACCCGGATGGGTAGAACACAATCCCGAAGACATCTGGAATTCGCAGCTTTATTGCGCCCGCGAAGCTGTGTCGAAAGCCAATGTCAAAGCGAAAGACGTTGCCGCCATCGGCATCACCAATCAGCGCGAAACCACCGTCGTCTGGGATCGCGCGGCGAATGCTGCGATTTATAACGCCATTGTCTGGCAATGCCGCCGCACCGCCGCAATGTGCGAAAAGCTGAAAAAAGAAAAGTTCGACCGCGTCATTCGCAGCAAAACCGGCTTGGTCACAGACGCTTATTTTTCGGGAACGAAAGTCGCCTGGATTCTGGACAACGTCAAAGGTTCGCGCAAAAGAGCCGCCGCTGGCGAATTGGCTTTCGGCACGGTGGACACGTGGCTGATTCATCGGCTGAGCAAGGGCAGCGCGCACGTGACTGATGTGTCAAACGCTTCGCGCACCATGCTGTACAACATCCGCAAGCAGCAATGGGATAGCGAGATTTTGAAGAAGCTTGGCATTTCTGCTTCGCTTTTGCCCGAAGTGAAATCGTCGTCTGAAGTGTACGCCGAAACCGATCCTGATTTGCTGGGCGCGCCAATCCCGATTGCGGGCATTGCCGGAGACCAGCAAGCCGCGCTGTTCGGTCAGGGCTGCTTCAAACCCGGCATGATGAAAAACACGTATGGCACAGGCTGCTTTTTGTTGATGAATACGGGGTCGTCGGCTAATGCTTCGAAAAACGGATTGCTGACCACCATTGCCTGGCGCACGGGCAAGGAAACGCAATACGCGCTGGAAGGGTCGGTTTTTGTCGCCGGAGCCGCCGTTCAATGGTTGCGCGACGGTTTAGGAATTATCGCAAACGCCGCCGATACCGAAGCCATGGCGACTTCCGTCAATGACACGAATGGAGTTTATTTCGTCCCGGCGTTTGTCGGGCTTGGCGCGCCGTACTGGGATCAGGAAGCGCGCGGAGCCGTTGTTGGGTTGACGCGCGGAGCGACGCGTGCGCATCTGGCCAGAGCGGCGCTGGAAGCCATGGCGTATCAGACCCGCGACGTCGTCGAATGCATGCAGAAAGATTCCGGCATCAAAGCGAAAGAGCTTCGTGTGGATGGCGGCGCGACAAACAACAATTTCCTTTGCCAGTTCCAGGCGGACATTCTGGGCATCCCGGTTGTGCGTCCTGTGATTACGGAAACGACGGCGCTTGGTGCAGCGTTTTTGGCGGGCTTGGCGGTAGGCTTCTGGAAGAGCGAAAAGGAAATCGCCGGTCAATGGCAGGTCGAAAAACGTTTTGAACCGAAGATGAAAAAAGCCGAGCGCGAACGCCTGTACGAAGGCTGGCAAGCGGCCGTGGCTCGCGTGCGGTCGGGCAAATAAACGGTGATTCAAAAGAGTGACGGCGCGGAGGGCATGTCTAACCGCGCCGTCAGATTTTTTAGAAGTTCCTTTTACCGCTGGCTTGCATGCAAAATTGTCAGCCCAATGACTTCCTCATCTTCGTAACGAATGATCACATCGTCATCAGTCAACTCACTGTCAGTGGCGACGCTTGGCTTTTTGAAGTTGATATAAAGCACGTCTGCCTCTGCGTCGTAAGACGACCACAAGTAGCAATGCGGCGTAGCCAACACTGTTGGTGCTAATTTGGTGTAACGTTCCAGTTCTATGGCGACCATAACAATTGTCTCCTCTCCAGCGATTTAATACGGCGTGTTAGGAATGCCGTGATTACAAAACCGTCCGTAGCCGATTCGCGGTATACCGCCACCAGGAATTTACCGGCTTCGATTTCGCGCACGGCCAACAACTCGCCAGCATTTCCTGCATAGATGCCCACCGGATTAGCGACCGTTTCCAGAACTTCGAGCCGAAACCCTGCTAATTCACAATGCTCCTCAGTAATGTGCGCCCAGCGTTCGTCCGGAAGCCGAATCGGTATGCCATTTTTTGAGAGTACAGTTTCTGTCATTGGCTCGCAACTCCTTCAACCTTGTGGCCCGACCTTTTCCCGTGACCGTCGCAAAGCGCAAAACAATCTGTAGGATGTAGGCGAATGCCCCTTCAGTCAAACTGTTACCGCGCTTGGGCACGAAGGCTTTATCTCAATTCGGCAGCCTCTTGCCCCCTTTCGCAGCCACGCCCTTCTATGCAATTTCTTTTGAAGGCTGGCCGCATTTCCTGGCCGAGCGCAACGGCCTTAGAGATCAACTGGATCAGCAGCCAGGCCCATTCCTGATGATAGAAGATTTCGGCACGACCGGATTGATTGGCAGCGTTGAACAGTGCTCGCTGGAGCCTGCCATCCGCAATCCTCTCTACTACTTTTTCCGTGCAGAAGGTCAATCCGGCAAAAGCGAACGTGATCGTGGCCGCTGGGGAGTGGACAAGTGCAGACTACGGTTCAAGGTCTGAAAACCTCTTCACGATGATAGGCCAGGGCATCAGGATCAGGGTTGAATCGGTAGGGAATGCGTAACCTTTTGCCTTCGACTCGTATGAAGTTTTCCTCTTGAAGCTCGGATAACTTTCCCTCTTTCAATCGAGATGAAACAACCAGCCTCAACGACTCATCGAAGGTAATGAAGCCTCTATCGAACGCTCTGTCGTAGAGCGCGTTGAGAGCGATCCCATTTCGCGGGTCGGCGCGTTTCTCCGTGTTTGTATTCCAAGGAATTATATGGCTGGCGTTGAGCAATTCTGGAATGGCAATGTCAGATAAAGCACAGTGAAACTCGTAACTGGTTAGCACTGCCGCGCGGAAGAAGCTTTGAACGCGCCGCGTTCTGACAGTTCGTTCAACCTCGGTTGGGCCTTCTGGTAGTTCAAGTTCTATCTCTTCTAGTTCGATCTTTTGACCTGACAGCCTTTCGAAGGCCACTTCAACATCAGCGGCGACACCTTCTGAATTCTTTTCAAATGAATTCCATAACTCACGGTCGGCGCGGCTGACATTGCCCAAGGCGGTGATATTGCGAGCTTTCTGCACAGGATCAAGACTGGCAAAATTGATAGCCTTCATCGCCACCGCCGATGGAGTCCTTCCTAACAGTTGTGCCAATTGAATAATTTCAGGGTTCCGTTGATGGAGCCGTCCAAATGCGGTTCGGCAATAAAGCCTGAAAACAACAAGTAGTTCATCGTTCGTCCAGGATTTGCGTATCGCCATAGAGTTGCTTAGACCATCCTTTTTCGTCAGATCAATGAGACCTTTCCATAAACTCGCCAAATTGTAACGGATCCCGTTGAATGCAGTAATACCCATCCTTTGCCAAGTGTGAAGTAATGATTGCAGAAGGCTTGTCTGCCACTTGAACGCGGAAGCGGTCGGCGAAGTAGTGGCTGCCGGAAAGCGCAGCGTCTAGGCCTGCGTGTTCAGGCAACAGCGCGGTAGGAAAATCCCGCAGTTTCGGCGACTGCTGATGGACAGCGGCGAAGCAGGCAGCGAAGAAATAACGGTGCAGGTCAGCAGGAATGTGAATACGGGTGCGGTGATTACAAACTCCCGCCAGTTGCAGGTCGAGAAACCAGTCGGAGCGGTAGTTCACCGCTGGAGCGCAGGTGATGAACTCATCTCCCCGCCCCAGTTCTTCCTGTTCCATTCGGGCAAAAGAATCGGTCAGAAGTTGGAATAGTTGCTCGCCATCCTTCTCCCTGGCCGCCTGGAACAGGCAACCTGCCGATATTTCGCGCAACCGTTTGATCCGCCATCGCGGCTGTCTGTTTCGCCGGACAGCCCGTTGCGCAATCGCGGCAATCCTGTCAGCACCTGCTTCACACCGACTGGCGTGGTTAACCTGAGCGTGCCCGGCACACCCGCTCTCAAATCTTCGCGCACGCCCAGAGTGATAACGCGATGGCGCGCCTACGGAATGCCGTGCTGTTCCATCCGCACCACGAAACGTCTGAGGTCAGTCTGTCGCACGACGCGTTCATCATCAGGGAAAAGCGAATAGTTCTCCGCCGCGCTGGCGTAATCGGCCAGTGGAAACAGACGGTAACGGTGCGGTGGGGTTGACTGTGTGCGGTGCATTCCCCGCACGGTATGCTGTTCGCGGCGCAATGCTTTGACAGGGTCTTGCAGGTCTTCGCAGATGCGCTCAAAAACATGCTGATTATCGAGCGTCGCCGAAAGCAAACCCTTGACGTTCTCCATGACGAACACGGCGGGGCGGTGATCGGCGAGAATCTGCAGATATTCCACGTATAGATATTGGCGCTGGTCGTCTTCCGCGACGTAATCTTCAATGCCCTTGTTTCTTGATCGCCCGACAAGCGAGTAGGCCTGGCATGGCGGCCCGCCAATTAAAACCCACAGGTCTGAGTTGCCAAGAGCCTGGTCAATCCATTGCCGCACGGCAAGAGGCCGTTTTACACCAAGCTCTGCCAGTCGTGCTTCCGCTTTTGCCCGTGCAGCAGCTTGAGGATGACTATTGAACAGTTTTTTCAGACGTTTATTGAGTGAGGTCTCGGTGTCACGAAGAAAAGCGTAATACTCAGATGGAATCTGCCCTTCTGAAAACTGACGGAAAAAAGCGCGGAGGCGGAGTGTCTGATGGGCGACAGGGTCTTTTTCAATCGAAAGTTTGACTCGAAAAAGGTGTTCGTTATCCGCCGGTTTGAACGCGGTGAAACCTTCGCTCAGTCCTCCTGGACCGGCGAAGATGTCTATTACTGGAAAAGACAGAATATTATTCAAAATGGGAAATATGTATGGGTGGCGGCGCTCAAATCGCCACGATCTCTGCGTTCACAAACTCTGCGAACCCCCAAAGTGCCCGGCGTCTCGTTCGAGGAATGTGAGGTCTGATACGAGATCATCTTTGAAGTTGGCAAGCCGACTACCACTT
>CAYLJQ010000087.1:0-15304 GCA_964383955.1 uncultured Heliomicrobium sp.
GGTCAATTGCCCCCTCTCATTTCAAGGGCAATTGATTTAAGGGGAAGCAGCGATTCTCTATTTAAACTCTGGATTTAATCTGCGTTTTTCCGAAGACGGTATCGGACAGCAGGCGAAAGTACCTCACAGGGAAAAGGTCATCAATTGGCCAGCCCTCCCGACCCTCTTCAAGGAGACAGTTCTATGCGAATGAAAACAACGATACTCACACTCTGTCTGGCACTTTGCCTGGCTGCAGTCGCCAAGTGGAAGACTTCGCCAGCATCCGCTGAAACAGCAGTGGCGATTTGTGGCGTGGTACAAGCTTTCAATCCTGCAACAGTGACTACTGCCGGTTCAATCAACCTCAGTGGTACGAATTATACAATCGCGCCCGGAACTTCCATTTTTGGCCAATCCCTTATAAATCTTGGCGCGAACATTTGCCTTGATGCAGTTTTTAACAATTCGAATCAAATCGTTCCACCAACAGCCGTCAGCGGTAACATCATTACGGCTTGCGGTGGAATTAATAGTTTTACGCCAGCCACGCCAGGGACTCCTGGTGCCATTTCCATCGGCGGAGCGAATTATGTCATTGCTCCGAATGTGACGATCAAAGGTCAGATGGACGTCAATGTCGGCTCGAACATGTGTTTGATCGCGACATTGAATGGCGGCGGCCAAGTTACTCATAACAGCGCCATTCTGGTGAATGTTACAAATCCCATTTACGCTTGCGGACAAGTCACCAATCACCTGGCGGCAACTGCCACGACAACCGGTTCCATCACTATCGGCGGTATGAGCTATACCATCGCTCCTGGCGTCAGTCTTGGTAATGTTACAGTTGGCAGCAGCCAGTGCATGGCCGGCACAATCAACATCAATGGACGCCTTGTAACGCCCAGTTCGGTGGGAGACAACGCGGGGAATGTGACCAGCGTTTGCGGTGTTGTCACCCAGTTCAATCGCTCGCTTGGCGGCGTTCAGGGATCAATTACGCTGGGCGGAGTGACGCTTCCGATCCTGCAAGGAATTGCCTTGCCCGGACAGGATTCAATCGCCATCGGATCGAATGTTTGTATTTCGCCGCTGGTGTTGAGCAACGGTTTGGTCGCACCTGGATCAGTGCTGAGCATAGGAGAGAGTCCATGTTCGCAGTTTTCCGCACCAGTTGTGGTGCATGGATTGGTGGGGGGAAGTGAAGACGATACCTTCCTGCTGCCCAGGCCATTGAGTTTCCTGGTTTCATCGTCAACAACTGGCGGTGTGGCTTCCTTTAATGCAAACCCTGCAAATTTCGGATTCTATCCTTCCATTCCAGGAACGACTCCGCAGGGAATTATGGCTACTTTGCCAAACACGACTGTGCGAGCGCTGTCCTGCACAGATAGTTTCTGGGATATTTTCTTCGCGATTGCGTCGAAAGGCATGACCGAAGGCGACATGATCACGCTCTTCACGCAAAACCCGAATGGCTCTTTGCCGCAAGTATTGGCGATGTTTACCGTCCAAAACGGCGGGGTTGTCGTGAACCAGATACATCCGCGAATTAGCATGATGGTCGCAAATAACGGCCCAGTCAGTCCGGGATTCTTTATTCCATTGATGGTTCCTGCCGGTCCAGCCGGATTGCGCACCCAAAACATAACCTTGATCTTTTCGACAGATCCGACGTCACCGCTCAACGGTTGCTTCCAGCTTGGCGTTGACATCAAGCGTACCGGCGGCCAGGGCATGACCAGTGTTGCGGTTGATTATGTGGTCGTCAAACGCATGGGCAATGAAACGGAAGGTTCTGGCATTCAAACCGGCGGAATTGGAATGTACCCTAGCGGCCCGGTTTGCGGTGTGATCTGCAACGGCTGTTTCCTGCAACCGACGCCGACGCCGTCGCCAACGCCGACACCGTCGCCAACTCCGACACCGTCGCCAACGCCGACACCGTCACCAACGCCGACGCCGTCACCAACGCCGACGCCGTCACCAACGCCGACGCCGACGCCGCCGCCGATGCCGTTCAAGTGCGACACCATCTGCTTCAGAGCAGCATCGTATTGGCAGCTTGCTCCGTTGAGCCGTTGGCCGAATGGCGCAATTCTGGTCGGTGGAGTGAATTTCAACAACCCGATCAGCATCCAGCGTAACGAATCGTTGATTCGACAAGTGTTGGCAGGCGGCTCAGGAGGAGCACAACAGCTCAACAAGGAATTTGTTGCCTTGCAAATGAGCTTTGCCTCCCACGGCGGAACTGGCTCACCTGTTGTCTTCAACGTTTTCTGGAGTCCGTTGCGTTGCTCCGGTTTGGACTTCACGCCGGTGACCTTGTCCAACGGCGTCACGCTTTCGCGCGATTCATTGCTGGACACGCTGTTCTCGCAATCCTTGTTGGCTATTAAAGAAAACCGCACGCAAGATATGGCTGCCTTGGCATCAATTCTCGCGTTGCTTAACGGACGCTGCTAACAAAAAAGTAGTTTTCCCGATGTCAGCGGCAGAGCCTCATTACTCTGCCGCTGACATTTATCCGCATTCACAGCGCTGAATCACTGGGGCCGCAGCGCTATCAGCCGTCTGACTTCTTCTCATAAGCCCTGAAGAGCCAGAAACCACAATTTGAAATGCTCGCAAACTGCGGGCGCGTGCCATTCTTTTTCGGAGGAAAGATGAAAAGACGAACTGCGCTTATCGTTGTTGTTTTGGCGTGCTGTCTGGCATTGCTAACCTCGATTCCATCAGGGTCTTTGCCGATTTTACAGAAGCTGGCGCTGAGGGCTGTACAAGCATTTGCTCCGCCGCCCACGGGAGCAAAGGTCTGTGGAGTCGTTTCTGCCTATCTTCCTGCGACCTCTGGTGCGGCAGGCTCGATAACGATTGGCGGATTGACATACGTCATTGCCCCTGGCGCTTTATTGAAAGGCGTCAGCGTCTCCGCCGATCAGTGTTTCTCGTTTTGCTTTGATGGTTCCGGGCGGATTAACGCACTCAACGGAGACCCTGGCACAGGCCAGAACATCTCGCAGGTTTGCGGCATTGTTACAAGCTTTTCCCCTTCGTTGGGAGGAGTCAGCGGTTCCATCACAATCGGGGGCGCAAAAATTCGCATTGCGCCTGGCATCAGGCTTCCTGGGCAGGACCTGGTCGCTCCCGGTTCGAACACGTGTTTAGTGGTTGCAAGCGCAGGCAATCTGGCAAGTTCCGGCAGCATTTTTTATCAAAATTTATCGCCCAAACAGGTGCGGGTCGCCCAACGCACAGTGGGCACCATCTTTGGAGCAGACAATCAAGAAGAAGTTTTCAGGCTGCCTGAACCCATGATTTTGACCTTGGATTCGGATCAGGCGTCGGTCTTTACCGTGGGGCCTCAAACCTTTGGCAGGTTGTTGCCTGTGCAGGCTGCAAAGATCGAAGGTTTCTCTTTCTCCGTTCCCAATGCCACGGTGCAGGGGTTGTCCTGCTCAGACAGTTTCTGGGATGGCGAAATGCAAATTGCCAGCAACGGCGTAACGGACGGCGATATGGTGACCGTAAACCTGCTGAACCCAGACAAAAGCGTGGCGCAGCAAATCGCCATGTTCACGCTTGGAAATGGCGGTGCGACGTTAACCAATCTGCATCCGGCTGTGAAAGTTAAAGTAAACGGGGGAGACATAAAAGGCGTGGGCCAGTTCCTTCCGTTCATGATTGCTGCTGGTAGCAGCGGAAATCGAACTCATGACATCACATTTGCGCTTTCCACTTCATCACCGGCTTTCAGAGGCTGTTTTCAGTTTGCCGTCGAAATCAAACGCTCGAGCGGCGTCGGCACTGTTTCCGTTGTTCTGGATTCCATAACCGTCAAGCGTATGGAAACCCAGAATGACCGTTATGTCAGCATTGATTCAGGCCTGACTTCAGGTCTCATCGGTTGGTATCCAACCGGAAAAGTCTGCGAATTTGTTTGCTGGCCTTGCCAGAAACCGCCAGGAGGAATTTCCGGTTACGTTTACTGCGACACCAACAAGAATGGAGTCAAAGATTCAGGCGAAGGCGGCCTGTCCAATGTTGAAATCAGGTTACTGAACGCTTCAGGGCAGGCAACGGGCCAGATCGTCAAAACCAACAACGACGGTTTTTATCAGTTCAGCGTTCCGGCAGGAACTTATGGTGTTCTGGAAGTGCAGCCATCAAGTGGTGGAGTTACGGCGGATGGGCAGGACGCAAAAGGGAATTGCGGTGGTGATGTGGGCAACGACATCATTACCAATATTGTGGTTGGCGACGGGGGCGTCTGCGCGAACTACAACTTTGGCGAAATGTGTGAAACCGTCACAATCAAATGCGACACCATTTGCTGGCGCTCGACCCAACATTGGATCAGCAATTCCCGCTATCTGCCAGGCGGCACTGTGCTGATTTCAGGCGTCAACGCGAACAATCCTGTCGGCATTCAACAAAGCCTTCCGGCGGTGCGCCAGGCTTTGCAAGGCGGAAACAGTGCAATGCAGAGGATCAACAAGGAATACGTGACCGCCCAGATCAGCATGGCAGCGGCAGGCGGCGGCGGTTCGCCGGTTGTTTTCAATACGTTCTGGAGCGCGCTTTCATGCTCTCGCGTGTCGTTTGCTCCTGTGACACTGAGCAACGGCGTGACACTCTCGCCGATTTCATTGCTTGACACATTGAACACGCAAACGGTTCTGGCGATCAAAGAAAACCGTCATGCCGATATGTTCCTACTGGCTGACATTTGGGCATTGCTGAACGGGAAGTGCGGCACTTTCTAAAGCCGAAGCTCATTCCGTTCATACAAAACTCGGAGCAAGCAGAATCGGTTTATGGACCATTCAGCTTGCTCCGTTTTTTCATTCACGACCAAAGAAAAAAGCCGCAAGAGCATAAGGCTCTTGCGGCTTAAAGTATTGAATTCTGAAAGATTTACTCTTCTTCGTCGAAGGCGAGTTCTGCTTCATCAACGTCGAATTTTTCGATGTCTTCATCATCAGCCGGCTCATCAAAGGTAACCTCGTCGTCAAGTCCGATGCCCAATTCTTCCAAATCGGTATCATCCACTTCGACTTCAGGTTCCGGCACTGGACGAGCACTGGCAGCAGCCACCATCTGTTCGATGTAGCTCTGTGTTTCGTCCATTTCCTCCGCTGACAAATCTCTCATCGTAGGATCGTGATCAATTTTGACCTTGCGGTAGAACTCCATACCGGTTCCTGCCGGGATCAAGCGTCCCATGATCACGTTTTCTTTCAGTCCGCGCAGATAATCCACGCGGCCCGAAATCGCCGCTTCAGTCAACACACGAGTTGTTTCCTGGAACGACGCCGCCGAGATGAACGATTCGGTTGAGAGAGAAGCCTTGGTGATTCCCAGCAACAGCGGTTCTGCTGTCGCTTGTTGGCCTTCCTCAGATTCAACGCGGGCGTTTTCGTCAATGAAGCGGAAACGATCTACCTGTTCTTCGAGCAGGAATTCCGTATCGCCGACTTCTTTGACGCGAACCCAGCGCAGCATCTGACGAACGATCACTTCGATGTGCTTGTCGTTGATATGCACACCCTGCAACCGGTAAACCTCCTGGATTGCGTTGACCAGATACCGTTGCAGAGCTTCCGTACCTTGCACCGCCAGAATATCGTGCGGGTTGAGCGGTCCGTCCATCAACGGTTCGCCAGCCCGGACGCGGTCGCCTTCCTGGACGTTGATGTGCGTACCACGGGGAACACTGTATTCGCGCTCTTCACCGTTTTCGCCGATCACGATAATCTTCTGTGATCCCTTGGTAATGTTGCCGAATTTGATTGTGCCGTCAATTTCGCTCATTACCGCGGTCTCGCGTGGTTTGCGCGCTTCGAACAATTCAACGACGCGGGGCAAACCACCGACGATGTCTTTTTGGCGAGTGACTTCACGCGGAATCTTGGCGATCACGTCGCCAGGTTCGACTGCCTGATCTTTGACGACCATCAGGTTTGCGCGAATCGGCATCGGATACGCTTTGATGACCTTGCCAGCTTCGTTTTTGATTTCAATGCGCGGCTGGCGTTTTTCGTCAGGCGAATCCATCACCACCGAACGCGAAAGACCCGTAACTTCGTCGGTTTCTTCGTGAACAGTGACGCCTTCGATCAGGTCGCGCCAGGCAATCGTTCCGCCGACTTCTGTCAGCATGGCGAAGGTATAAGGATCCCATTCGGCGATCTTTTGACCTTCTTCGACACGCTCTCCATCAGCAGATAACACAACCGTGCCATAACCGATTGGGTAGCGTTCGACTTCGCGTCCGCGATCATCCACGATCAACAATGAACCTGCGCGGTTCATTGCCACGATCTTTCCTTCGCGGCTGACGACAGTGTTCAGGTCGGAATACTTGATCGTACCTGACACGCGAGCTTCGTGCGAAGACTGTTCGCTGACCTTCGACGCTGTACCACCGATGTGGAACGTGCGCATTGTCAACTGCGTGCCGGGCTCGCCGATGGATTGTGCCGCAATGACACCCACGGCTTCGCCGATGTCAACGACGTTTCCTGTTCCCAGGTTGCGTCCGTAACAGCGGATGCAGCAGCCACGGCGTGATTCGCAAGTCAGCACCGAGCGGATGCGAACCCGCATGATGCCGGCGTTTTGAATCTCAGTAGCGATGTCTTCGGTGATCTCGTCGTAAGTTCTGGTTAGAATCTGACCGGTGATCGGGTCTTTGACATCTTCCAGAGCCACGCGACCGATGATGCGTTCGCGCAAGCCTTCAATGATGTCCGAGCCTTCAGTGATCGGCTCGACCCAGATGCCTTTAACAGTTCCGCAGTCCAGTTCAGAGATGATCACGTCCTGGGCCACGTCAACCAAACGGCGGGTCAGGTATCCTGAGTCCGCTGTCTTCAGCGCGGTGTCCGCCAGACCTTTACGAGCGCCGTGCGTGGAAATGAAGTACTGCAACACGTCCAGGCCTTCGCGGAAGTTGGCGCGAATCGGCGTTTCGATGATTTCACCCGAAGGTTTGGCCATCAATCCGCGCATACCGGCAAGCTGACGAATCTGTTGTTGGTTACCACGGGCACCGGAATCAGCCATGATCAAAATCGGGTTCAATTCGTGAGATTCTTTCTCGCGGCGACCCATTTCCTTGAACATTTCATCGGCAATTCGTTCGGTCATTTCAGACCAAATGGCAACGACTTTGTTATATCGCTCGCCGTTGGTGATAACACCTTCTTCATACTGCCGTTGAATTTTAATGACTTCATCTTCCGCGCCAGCAACCAGTTGCGGTTTATTTGGCGGCGTAACCATGTCGTCAATACTGATGGACAAACCCGCCTTGGTCGCGTACAGGAAGCCGGTTTCCTTCACTTTGTCGAGCATTTCGACGGTTGCCTTATGCCCCAATCTCAGGAAGCAGTAATTGACCATGCTGGTCAAACCCTTCTTCTTGAGCATGCCGTTGATGTACGGCATGTTTACGGGCAGACGGTCGTTCAGGATGACGCGGCCAACCGTTGTGTTGATCGTGCGATCAACCTCGTGTTGTGTGGCCTTGATGATGTCCTGGTTGTCGCGTTCATGCTCCAGGTCAATCAACGTGCCCTTGTAACGCAGACGAATGCGCGTTTGGGTTGTAACCTCTTTCGCATCCAGCGCAATCAGCACTTCGTTCAAGCTGGCGAAAGCGCGGCCTTCGCCTTTGGCGCCTTCCATCGCGCGAGTCATGTAGTAACAACCCAGCACGATGTCCTGCGACGGAACGGCAATTGGCTGTCCTGAAGCAGGGGAGAGAATGTTGTTTGAAGACAACATCAACACCTGCGCTTCGATCTGGGCTTCCGGCGAAAGCGGAACGTGAACAGCCATCTGGTCACCGTCGAAGTCCGCGTTGAACGCGGTACAAGTCAGCGGATGCAGCTTGATGGCTTTGCCTTCGACCAGCACAGGCTCGAATGCCTGAATGCCCAGGCGGTGAAGCGTCGGAGCGCGATTGAGCAAAACGGGATGGTCTTTGATGACCTTTTCCAGGATGTCCCAAACCACTTCGTTCTGGCTTTCAACCAATTCTTTGGCTTGCTTGATCGTGGCAGCGTGGCCTTCGGCTTCCAGACGGTTGTAAATGAATGGCTTGAAGAGTTCGAGCGCCATCTTTTTCGGCAAACCGCACTGATGAAGTTTCAGTTCGGGACCGACGACGATGACCGAACGTCCGGAATAGTCCACGCGTTTGCCGAGCAGGTTCTGACGGAAACGGCCTTGTTTGCCTTTCAAGGTGTCGGAAAGCGATTTCAGCGGGCGGTTGTTAACGCCGCGCAGCACGCGACCGCGCCGACCGTTGTCGAACAGCGCGTCAACAGCTTCCTGAAGCATGCGCTTTTCGTTGCGGACAATCACTTCCGGCGCTTTCAATTCCATCAGCTTGGACAAACGATTGTTGCGGTTGATGACGCGACGATAGAGATCGTTCAGGTCAGAAGTCGCAAAACGTCCGCCATCCAGCGGCACCAACGGGCGAAGTTCCGGCGGAAGAACTGGAATCACATCCAGAATCATCCATTCCGGTTTGTTGCCGGATTTGCGGAATGAATCAACGACCTTCAGCCGCTTGGAGAACTTAAGTTTCTTCTGCTGGCTGGTTTCGTTCTTCATTTTGTAACGAAGCTCTTCGGCCAGTTCTTCCACGTCAACTCGCTGCAACAGGGTCTTGATCGCTTCCGCGCCCATTCGGCAAACTTCATCGGTGAATTTGCCGGGGAATTCCTGCTTCAGTTGACGATAACGATCGTCCTGAACCATTTCGCGCTCTTTGAGCGGCAAGCCGAGTTCGTCAATGTCTTTTTGATCGGCGATGACGATGTAGTTCTCGAAGTAGAGAACCTTTTCCAGTTCGCGCAGCGAAATGTCCAGCAAATGGCCAATGCGCGACGGCAGCCCCTTGAAGAACCAAACGTGGGAACACGGGCTGGCTAGTTCAATGTGGCCAAGCCTTTCGCGGCGGACTTTGGCTTGTGTGACTTCGACGCCGCACTTATCGCAAACCACGCCGCGATGCTTCATGCGTTTGTATTTGCCACACAAACATTCCCAGTCTGTGACCGGGCCAAAGATGCGAGCGCAAAACAGACCATCGCGCTCTGGTTTGAACGTTCGATAATTGATGGTTTCGGGCTTCGTGACGTGGCCATGCGACCAAGAACGAATCTTTTCCGGTGACGCAAGGCTGATGCGAATCGCCTCGAAATCCGGTGTCAGAGTTTTTTCGCCTGAATATCTAAACACTGATTTTCCCTCCAATTGAGAGATGGCAGGTGCCGGATATCAGGTGCCGGAAAGTTCCGGCTACCTGATATCTGTTGCCTGACATCTGCCTAAGCTTCCTTCGCTTCTCGCTGCCGCAATTCCACGTCAAGGCACAACGACTGTAGTTCGCGCACCAGAACGTTGAACGATTCGGGCAAGCCTGGCTCGAAATCCGATTCGCCTTTGACGATGGATTCGTAAATCTTCGAGCGTCCGGCCACGTCGTCCGATTTGCAGGTCAGCAACTCTTGCAGAATGTGGGCTGCGCCGTAAGCTTCCAGCGCCCAGACTTCCATTTCGCCGAATCGCTGGCCGCCAAACTGCGCTTTGCCGCCCAGCGGTTGCTGGGTGATCAACGAGTACGGGCCAATCGAGCGAGCGTGGATCTTGTCGTCCACCAAGTGCGAGAGTTTGAGCATATAGATGTACCCAACGGTCACTTTTTGCTCGAATGAATCGCCGGTAATTCCGTCATAGAGACTGGTTTTACCGGTTGATCTGACCATTGGTGGCAAACCTTCTTCGTTCAACTTGCTGTCGGCCTGCTCCAGATAGCGTTTGATATCGCCTTCCGTTGCGCCGTCAAAAACCGGCGTGGCAAAACGCATGCCCATGACGCTGGCTGCCCAGCCCAAGTGCGTTTCCAGAATCTGGCCCACATTCATACGCGAAGGAACACCCAGCGGGTTAAGAACGATTTCAACCGGAGTGCCATCGGGCAGATACGGCATATCTTCTTCAGGAAGAATGCGAGCGATAACACCCTTGTTACCGTGACGACCGGCCATCTTGTCACCGACTGAAAGCTTGCGCTTCATGGCAACGAAGACTTTGACCATCTTGATGACGCCCGGTGACAGTTCGTCGCCCTTCTTGATCTTGTCAATTTTCTCTTGATAGAGGTGATCGAGAATGGCGATCTGGCGTTCGGTTCGCTGTTCCAGGTCTTTGATTTCGGCAGCCACATCGCGCGCGCCGCTGACTTCAACGCGTTTCAACGCGCCGATGTCCATGCCTTCCAGCATATCGCGGGTGAGCTTGGCGCCTTTGTCGGCAATTGTGCGGCCACGGAAAACCAATTCAGATTCCAGTTTGCGGCCTTCCAGCAATTCATAAATCCGTTTGTTTCGTTCTTCTTCAACAATTCGGATTTCGTCTTGCAGGTTCTTTTGCAGCTTTTCTTCTTCGGCAGATTCAATCGCCAGGCTGCGAATGTCCTTGTCTTGTCCCTTGCGGGTAAAGATTTTGACGTCAACAACCGTGCCTTCGATGCCGGGCGGGCAGGTCAAACTGGCATCGCGAACGTCGCCGGCTTTTTCACCGAAGATCGCACGAAGCAGTTTTTCTTCCGCCGTAAGCTGCGTTTCGCCTTTCGGCGTGACTTTGCCGACCAGAATCGAGCCGGGTTTGACATACGCTCCAATGCGGATGATTCCGCTTTCGTCCAAATCGCGCAGCGCAGCTTCGCCGACGTTTGGAATGTCGCGGGTGATTTCTTCCGGTCCAAGCTTGGTGTCACGGGCTTCGATTTCCAACTCTTCGATGTGAATCGAAGTGTAGTAATCGTTCTTGACCATCTTTTCAGAGATCAAGATCGCGTCTTCGAAGTTGTAACCGCGCCACGGCATAAAGGCGACCAGCACGTTGCGTCCCAGAGCCAATTCGCCGCCTTCGGTGCAAGGACCGTCGGCAATGACCTGGCCTTTTTCCACACGCTCGCCTTTGCGAACGATGGGCTTCTGGTTGATGCAGGTGTTCTGGTTCGAACGTTTGAATTTGATCAGCGGATAAATGTCCGCCGTCACTTCGCGTGACAGGGTGCCGTCCACGTTATGGTCAACGCGGATGATGATGCGTTCGGAGTCCACAGTGTCCACAACGCCGTCGCGTCGAGCGACAACCACAGCTCCTGAATCCTGCGCCGTGACCTTTTCCATTCCGGTTCCGATGAGCGGCGCTTGCGCGCGCAGCAGCGGAACGGCCTGGCGTTGCATGTTCGATCCCATCAACGCGCGGTTCGCGTCGTCGTTTTCAAGGAAGGGAATCAAGCTGGCTGCAACCGAAACAAGCTGTTTGGGGCTGACGTCCATAAACTGGGATTCAGCGCGCGTCGCCAGAATAAATTCTCCCGCTTTGCGAGCGTTGACGCGTTCGGCAACCATCATGCCGTCTTTATCGAGTTCGATGTTGGCCTGGCCAATGATGTATTTGTCTTCTTCCCAGGCGGACAGGTAGAACGGATAAGGTTCAAATGTCGCCTGCTTTTGACCCTCGCCGAGAGCTTTATTGGCTTTGATTCCTTCGTTTTCCGGAATGTGATCTCCAGGTCTGTACGACGTATCGCCCGGATTGAGAACCTTGACATAATCAATGACTCGGCCATCAACCACCTTTCTGTAAGGCGATTCGATAAAGCCAAATTCGTTGATTCGCGCAAAGCACGACAGGGAAGAAATCAAACCAATGTTCGGACCTTCAGGCGTTTCAATCGGGCAGATGCGTCCGTAATGCGTCGGATGCACGTCGCGGACTTCAAATCCCGCGCGTTCACGGCTCAAACCACCCGGTCCAAGAGCCGACAAACGTCGTTTGTGCGTGATCTCCGACAACGGATTGGTTTGATCCATAAACTGTGACAACTGCGACGACCCAAAGAATTCACGCACGGCAGCCGTCACGGGCTTGGCGTTGATCAGGTCACGCGGCATCGCGGTTTGCATTTCGGTGTGAATGGACATTTTCTCTTTGATCGCGCGTTCCATTCGCACCAAGCCGAGCCGGAATTGATTTTCCAGCAACTCACCCACAGCGCGAACGCGACGATTGCCCAAATGGTCAATGTCGTCGTCGCTGTAAAACACCGTTCGTCCATCACGGGTTTTCTGTTCACCAGTCACACGCTTCAGCTTCAGCACGTAATCAATGACATCGAAGAAATCCAGCGGCGAAAGCAACGGATCGTCCAAGCGATCACGCTCCGGTCGCCCCATCTTGATGTTGAACTTCAGACGGCCCACGCGTGAGAAATCGAACTTGCGAGCATCGAAGAACATTCCGTGGAAAAGCGATTGCGAAGTTTCCAGCGTCGGAGGATCACCTGGGCGCATCTTGCGGTAAATTTCGATCAACGCTTCTTGCGAAGATTTGATTGTGTCTTTGCGCACGGTCTGGCTCAGTGTGACGCCAATGTCATCCTTGTCCGGGAAGTAGATTTCAAAGGAGGTAATTCCAGCATCTACCGCCAAGGCAATTGTTTCTGCCGTCAGTTCTGAATTGCTTTCCGCCAGCACTTCGCCGTCGGAAGTATTGACCAAATCGTTGAGTGTATACGCGCCGGTTAAGTCTTCAATCTTGACCGGAATTTCAGTAATACCAGCGGCGACAATCGCGTCATACGAACTTTGGCTGATTTTCTTTCCGCTCTTGACAATGACTTCGCCCTTCGAATCGGCAATGTCAGACGAAGTACGCGAACCGATGATTGTCTGGCTGACTTGCCAAAGCAGATTGGCTCCGTCCACGCGGACTTTGTCCACAGTGTAAAAGTAGCGAAGAATATCTTCGTCACTCTTCAAGCCCAATGCACGCAGGAAGATCGTCGCCAGGAATTTGCGCTTCCGATCAATGCGAACGTAAAGCAGATTCTTGGAATCGTATTCGAACTCTACCCATGAGCCGCGATAGGGAATCAGTTTGGCCAGGAAGAACGTGTTATTCTCACCTTTTTCAAAGAAGACACCGGGCGAACGGTGCAACTGGGACACGATCACGCGCTCAGTTCCGTTGATGATAAACGTGCCGTTTTCCGTCATCAGCGGCAGATCACCAAAGTAAACTTCTTCTTCTTTGATGTCGCGGATGGATTTTTGACCTGTTTCTTCGTCTTTGTCCCAGACAGTCAGGCGAATCTTGACGTGCAGTGGCACGGAATAGGTCATTCCCCGTTCCTGGCATTCCTGCACATCGTATTTATGTTTCAAGCCGACGGGCTCACCGCAGTTGTCGCAGGTGTTGACAACGTTTTTGTTGTAGGTGCCGCACTGCTTACAAACCACATCGTCGGAAGAGAGCGGGTTGATCTTGATGACCGAACCGCACTGACGGCAATTCGAGCGCAGGTGATGCAACCCTTGAAGTTGTCCGCACTTGCACTGCCAGTTGCCCAGTCGAAATTCCACAAACTCCAATGAAGAGGTTTCGCGGAAATCCGAAATTGGAAATGTTGACCTGAAAACCGCCTGCAAGCCGACCAAGTCACGTTCAGGCGGCAGCAAATCCATTTGAAGGAAGCGGTCATAGCTTTCCCGCTGGACTTCGATCAGATTCGGAATCCTTACAGAAGTGCGAATCTTGGAGAAGTCAAAACGTGGTGACTTTTTTAACCCGTTACTTCCACTACCAGTTGTTGCGATTGAATTTATCTCAATAGCCATTTTGCAATCGTCCTCAAAGCGCGATGGCCGGATACGAAGTTCCGGCAAGTGCTGTTTGATTTACAAGCTTAATTCTAAAAGCTTCGAGCTTAACTTTCGGGAGACGACAAACGGCGGCGAGGGACAATACGTCCCCCGCCGCGCGATGCGCAGATTGTTTTTGAAAATTGTGTCTGAAGTTTGCCGATGTTCGATACCGTGGAGAATAATACGTAAGACTGCCAGCGCTGTAAAGCAAGGCGTCACTTCAATCCTCAAACAGACAATCTGACTCAGAATCAGGCAAGAGCAAACCTGCTGAGATCAAAGGTCTAATCCCGCTCCTCGCCTCAGCTTTTCGGCATCACTGCCGACGGCAAACAAAAATTCAATACCAGAGAGAATGCAAAGTCTGGAAAATACATATTGTAACCAACTGCAATTTTTCCATACTTTGCTAAGTTTTTCCAGCCGAACAAGATTTACTTCAATTCGACTGAAGCGCCCGCATCAGTCAAAGATTTCTTCATCTTCTCGGCTTCTTCTTTATTGACACCATCTTTGACGGTCTTCGGAGCGCCATCAACCAGTTCCTTGGCTTCTTTCAAGCCGAGGCCGGTCAATTCGCGGACAACTTTGATCACGTTGATCTTGTTCGCGCCAGCGCCAGTCAAAACCACTGCAAACTCATCTTTTTCTTCAGTCGGTGCTACTGCTGTGGTTGTTGCCTGAGCCGCCGCCGGAGCCGCCGCCGCTGCGGAGACGCCAAATTTGGTTTCCAGAGCCTTCACCAGCTCAGAAGCTTCGAGCAATGTAAGACCCGCAACTTGTTCAACAATGACATTGATATCGGCCATGATATTAACTAATCCTCCAAAAGCTTTCTGCCTGTTTACATACACTTGGGCAGAACTAAAAATATGGTTGACTCTTACGCCGCCTGCTTATTTCTTTGCGACGCTACCATTGACTGACTCCGGGCATCACTCCTTCGTGAGTCTCTGGTGACGAGTGACCGGACACTGACAGGCACCCGATCAAAAATGCAATTTCAAAACTTTGTTTCGAGCAATCTCAGTTCTGAAGATGAGATTGTAGTTCGCCGACTAGGCCGCTTCTTTTTTCTGTTCGGCAATCTGATTGACGACGATTGCCAAATTGCGCGGAACGGCGTTGATTACTGTGGCCAAACGCTGCGCTGGCGCGTTGAGCAAGAACATCAGTTTGCTGACCAGCTCTTCTTTCGACGGCAGGGAGGCCAAGGCATCAATATCTTTGACATTGATGGCGCGTCCATCCACAACTCCCGCTTTGAAGCTCAAATGCGGGTTCTCTTTGGCAAACTTGCTTAGCACCTTGGCCAGCCCAACAGGATCGTTTGGGCTATAAGCCAACGCCGTCATTCCCTTGAAATGATCTTTCAAGGGCTCCAGCGGAGTATTTTCAATCGCCAAGCGGCCAATCGTATTTTTGACAACACGGTAATTAAGTTGCGCGGCTTCCAAAGCACGGCGCAATTCGCCGTCTTTCTCGACAGTCAGCCCTTGAAAGCTGACCATCAGGGCGTGGCCAGTACTATTAAACTCTTCCTTGAGTGCTTCTAGGTCTTTAGCTTTTTGGTCCTTCGTTTT
>CAYLJQ010000088.1:0-15165 GCA_964383955.1 uncultured Heliomicrobium sp.
TGTTAAATGCAAGCAAATGCAGGAGATCAGCAGTAATTGGATGTATAGCTAGGGCAAAAACGCCCTAGTTGTTCTGATTTGGGGGGATGGTAGTTCTGCTATCCCTAGCCATATAGGTAGTTAGGAAGTTGTACTACTCTGGCACTTCTATTGCTTAACATAGAGTGCGCGCCTATAGCGAGATTGGAGTTGACAATGGTGCTAACGATGAAAGTTAAAACTAACGAGCTTACTTACCCTTTAGCTTCGAATATGGTGTCAAATCAAAAAGCCCCACTTCGAGAGATGGAACAGGTTATGGAAAAAGGGCAGGCAGTGTCAAAGCTCTGGCTCAATCATACCCAAGTCGAACATCAGCTTTACGAAGTAATGCTGTCCGAAGTAACAGCCGCGAACACACGAGTCTGCGCGTTTAGCTTACGGCAGTTGATGGTTCTTACCAAATTGCCCAACTATAGTGCGATTCGGCGCGGGCTTAACGGGTTGATTAACAAGCACAGCATTGAACGTTACAAAGTCGTCAGTGATGCCAATTTGCGTCAACAGGTAACTGTCTATTTTGTATTTACTCCTGAAGAGATACTTGAGCGAAGTGCTGCCGAAGGAACTCATTCTATATTCGGAGACGAGGCAGTTGCCTCAGGAAGCACTGCTGTGGGGCAGGCAATTGGCCGTATCGCAGAACGAAGGGACCTGAGCCGCCGCGAAGCGGAAGTCGCCTTATGTTGTGTCGAAGGCATGACCAACATGGAGATCGGCAAGAAGCTTTATATAAGTGAGCAAACCGTGAAGTTTCACTTGCGGCATATTTTTGTTAAGTACGGTGTCAAACGACGAACGGAGTTGATTTCACAGCTATTATCGCAAATCAATCAGCCGGCATCTGACAAGGAATTGATCGAATAATGCAGGGTCTGGCGCTCTGCCGGGTTTGCGCAACGATCTAAAGTTTCGCTAGGGGATGCTGATCTGCCAAGGGGTAGGTCGTGAGCGGAAACTGATGATAACCAGGTAACCCTCGCGGAGCGCCAGTATTGTGATGAAACGCCTCAGCTTTGAAAAACAGCCATTGAATAGTGGTCGGAGAGTTGAATAAACATAATCGCTGTCTCGCGTTAGAGGCTTCCCTTCGGGGCTTGTCATGCTTTCATTTCAGGTGAAAACAGGATGTCGAGGTCGGCGTGTCTTTACTGAGTCAGAAGAGGTAACTGAAATTGAACAAAAAAGATAAGAAAAAAAAGCGTAACGCGCTGGTTATTTGCCGAAACGGAAGCAGGTTTTGGACGACACAATCTCAGTTTTGGCAATGGGTCAGGGACGGCGTGGTCGCCAAAACTCAAGACCACCCGTTAACCGGCGCTTTCCTTCGCGATCATGAGGAGTTGGCAGTTAAATTGAGTAACACTGTTCTCAATTTAGCGTGCCCAAACCATCTACGCGAAGCATTGGCCGCGCGAAGAGCGGCATTTTCAGGAAGGTAAAAGAGTAACGGAGAAGGCAGGAGGCAGTAATGAGGTCCCGAACGTATAAGTATGGTATTGCCGTAAAAAAGGCTTTGGTGCTGATTGCGTTTATTGTTGCATTGACAGTTGTGGGAACTGCTCAAGTGTCTGCGGTCAGCGCAATCACTCCTACGGGAGCCGTTACCGCGGGAACGGCTCCTCAATCAGATTCTAAATCTGACTCTAAACTGGATGACAGGTATCGAATTGGGCCTGGGGATTTACTTGAAATTCGTGTGTTTAATCGTCCCCAGCTTTCTCTTGAGGCGGCACGCGTGGATGCGCGCGGGATGATCCGAATGCCTTTGATTGAAGAGGATTTGCAGGCCGTTTGCCGCACTGAAAGCGATTTGGCCAGGGAAATTGCTCTGCGTTATAAAAAGTACCAACGGAATCCGCAGGTTTTCGTGTTTATCAAAGAATACAATTCCCAGCCCGTCGCCGTGATAGGTGCAGTAGATAAGCCGGGACGCTTTCAGTTACAGCGCCGCGTGCGGTTGTTGGAATTGATCTCTTCAGTTGGCGGACCAACCGATAAAGCCGGGACTCGAATACAAATCGCACACATGGGCAGCGGACTAACCTGTGACCAAACCGGTAAGGCGACTACTAACGAAGAAGGTTTGGGAGATTTCGAAGTTTATGGCCTGGCGGAAACCTTGCAGGGCGATTACAAATCGAATCCATACATCCAGCCAGGGGATGTGATTACCGTTCCGGAAGCGGATCAGGCATTTGTGATTGGCAATGTTTATAAGCCTTCGCCGATTTTGCTTAAGGTGCAAATTACAGTTTCGCAAGCCATCGCCACCGCAGGCGGCACTTTGCCGGACAGCAATCTCAACAAAATCCGAATTATCCGGCAAGACCCGGAAAAGCGCAGGAAAACTGAAATGTTTGTCAGCTTGAATGCCATCAGCCAGCGGCAGGCGGAAGATCCGCTGTTGCAGCCCGGCGACATTGTTGAAGTGATGACGCAGAGCGGCAAACGATTTATGCGCAACCTGTTGGGAGGCGCCGGACCGGCCCTGACCAGTCTTCCTCTATATGTATTTCGCTAGGCACATCCATTCCGCCCACCCCCGTAGATGCTGACTAATTTAACTGGTGCCGACCTCGAAGGGTTCTGGTTCTAAGAGCTTTAGGTTTATCAATGGAAGTAAATACCAGATCAAAAATCGTAGAGACTTTGGCTGTAAAAGAGCGAACAGATTTAGCTTTGACGCCCAAAGCCCTGGCTGGGGTAACTGCGGAACCAGAAGGCGATGACAAAGTTCGGCTTCTGGATTATTGGCGTTCGGTGCGGAAACGCCTGTGGATGATTGCCGGTATCGCCGCCC
Source organism: uncultured Heliomicrobium sp. (assembly GCA_964383955.1). Taxonomy (GTDB): domain Bacteria; phylum Acidobacteriota; class Blastocatellia; order RBC074; family RBC074; genus RBC074. The sequence goes on from CAYLJQ010000088.1 coordinate 2,843, forward strand.
TGGTCACCATGGTTGTGACAATTTATATGGCGCGAAAACCGGACATTTATCAGGCGCAAGCCCTGGTGCAAATAGATCAGGAAGATTTGAATCCGGCACTAAGCGGAGCTTCAAAAAACAGTTCCGTTGTCGTCAACAGTCAGGCGAATGACCCGGCTTACTTCAATACGCAACTGCGCATTTTGACCAGTCCGGGATTGTTGCGCCGCGTCGTTAAAACGCTTGATCCGGAGCAGAACGATTCGTTTGACGATTCGAAAGCCACCAGCCAGCGCTCGACCTGGCAGAACTTGATGCGGATGTTCGGCTTGGGCGGCAAAAACAAATCGAAAGCGCTGGACGAAAACAAACTGCCTTTGACCAGTGAAGTCGCACCGGCCACGTCCAATACTGATCTTGAAGAAGCTGAACGCTACCAAACCTATGTCAAAGATTTGCAGGAAGATTTGCAGGTCGAGCCGGTGATTGAAAAACGAATGGGATTTGGGCGCGACACCACGCGACTGATTGAAATTCGCTACAAGCATTACGATCCACGGTTTGCGGCAAAGGTGGTCAATGCAGTCGCAGACGTGCTGGCGCAATCGAACCTGGAAAGAAAAGCCGAGAAGAATGTTTCAACCGGCAGCTTTTTACAGAAACGGATTGCGGAATTGCAGTCGCAAATACGCAGCGGGGAAGAGCGGCTGATTGATTATGCCAAGAGCAAGGAAATTCTTTCGCTGGATGCCAGCCAAAACACCGTTGTCGAGCGTTTGATCGGCCTGAACAAACAACTGCTGGAAGCGGAAAATGATCGAAAGTTGTCCGAAACTGCGTATCAAGCCGCACTGGTGCCGGGGGCAGCAAGTGCCCTGGCTGAAGAAAACACTTCCAAACAGATCATGGACGTCAAAACCAAATTGGCGGAACTATGGCAAAAACGCGCTCAACTGTTGGTTGAAAACACCGAAGAGTGGCCGGAAGTGAAAGAGACCACGCAACAAATTGCCAGCCTGGAAAAAGAGATCGAACAATCACGCGACCGTTCAACCAGTGTTTTGCTGACCAATCTGGGAACACGGTACCGCCAGACGCTGGCGCGGGAACAGTCGTTGCGGTCGGATTTCAACAAACAGCGTGGCGAAACGCTGGCCCAGAACGAAGCTGCGGTGAATTACCGAATCATTCAGCAGGAAATCGAAACCAACAAGAATTTGTTGAATGGCTTGCTGCAAAGCTACAGAGAAAACGCTGTTGTTCTAGCCGGAGTTTATAACAACGTACACATCATTGATTACGCCGTGGCGCCAGACAAACCAACGGGACCAAAACGGCTGCAAGGCGTGGCACTGGCATTGATCCTGTCTCTGCCCACGGGCATTGGCCTGGCGTTGTTACTTGAACATTTCAACGACACGGTTCGCTCAATTGAAGACGTTGAAAAGAAACTGCACCTTTCGGCGCTGGCTGCCATCCCCATTGCCAAAAACTCGCGCTTTGCCAATGGGCGACCGGAATTGTTGGTTGGCAGCGAAGCCAATTATCAGGTGGCAGAAGCCTACAGGCAGTTGCGAACCGCCGTGCTGCTTTCGACTCCGGGGCGCGCGCCAAAAACCTTGCTGGTTAGTTCCTGCGTGCCCGCTGAAGGCAAGACGACTTCTTCAATCAATCTGGCAATCAGCCTGGCTCAAACCAAGGCCAAGGTTTTGTTGATTGACGCCGATTTGCGCCGCCCGCGCTTACGTTCGATTTTCAAATTGAATGGGAATCAAGGGTTGAGCACCTATCTTTCCAGGGATATGTCCGAAGCCGAATTGATGGCAATGATCCAGCAATACGACGGCAGCAATTTGCATGTGCTCACATCCGGTCCGGTGCCGCCCAATCCGGCAGAATTGCTGGGATCAGAGCAAATGCGGCGATTGATCAAAACTCTTGAGCCTCACTTCAAATACATCCTGATTGACTCTGCTCCGGTCGCGTCGTTCACGGATGGAGTGCTGGTTTCTTCCATGGTGGACGGAGTTCTGATGGTGGTTCGTTGCGGCAAAACGCCGCGCGAAGCGCTGAACCGTTCCAAGCAAATGTTGCTGAGCGGAGGTGCCAACATCATTGGTGTGATCTTGAATCAGGTCGAAATGCAGGGATCAGGATATTACCAGGGCTATTACCAGCAAGCGCTGAATGAGCAAAACGCCGATTCTAAAAAAGTCAGTCCTGTCTCATCCGCACAGGATGTGGCGGATTCGACACATTCCCCAACAATTGATTTGCAGGTGCTGAATGCTATCGAGCCTGAAGTGGAAACAATGAAAAGTAATGGAGCTTTTCATCCACCTCAAGCAAAGAAGCAAAAACGCCGCAGAAATAGACTGTAAACACAACCGTGAACACATACATCCTCCTTTTCAGCTTATCGCTCGTTTTTTCGCTGGCTCTCACCCCTGTAGTGCGTCGCGTATGCGAACGCTATGGCTGGCTGGACGTGCCTCGTGATCAGCGTCGCGTTCATCGCAAAGCCACCCCACGTTTAGGCGGTGTGGCTGTTGTGATTTCCATTCTGGCGGCGCTCGGCACGTTGCAGTTCGTTGACAATCAGGTCACCTGGGGGATTTGGGCAGAGCGGTCGAAAATGTTTGTCGCCCTGGCGCCGGGAATTCTGGTTTTCCTGGTGGGCATTTACGACGACATGAATGGCATCAGCCCGCGAGTGAAATTTGCGGCTCAGGGCCTGGCGGCTTCGCTCTTTTTCGCGCTTGGCGGGCGGATTGAAGTTCTGTCAGTGTCATTTGCGGGCGCGGTCAAATTGCCTGTTGCAATCAGCTTTGTCGTGACAGTGGTATGGATTGTCGCTGTGACCAACGCGTTCAACCTGATTGACGGCATTGACGGTCTGGCGGCGGGGGCAGCGCTGTTTGCGGCCTTTGTGATGGTCACGGTTTCAGCCGTCACAGGGCATTCGTTTGTGACGGTGATTGCCCTGGCGATGGCCGGCGCATTGATCGGTTTCCTTCGTTACAACTTCAATCCGGCTTCGATTTTCCTGGGGGATTCCGGGTCGCTGTACGTCGGGTTCACGCTTGCGACGTTGTCGGTGCAGGGAACGCAGAAAGCTTCGACAGCAGTTGCCGTGGCGATTCCGCTGCTGGCGTTTGGCTTGCCAATTATTGACACCAGCCTGGCTCTGTTTCGCCGATTCACCAGCGGGCGTCCGCTGTTCCAGGGCGACAAAGAACACATCCACCACAAATTGCTGGCGCTTGGTTGGTCGCAACGTCGCGTTGTGCTGGTGCTTTATGGAGCCTGCGCGCTGCTTGGATTGCAGGCGCTGCTGTTTATTCAGGAATGGAACGGAAGCCAGTTAACAGGTTTGTGGCTGTTTGTGGTGGGGGTGGCGATTATCGTCGCGGTTGACCGGCTTCACTATCACGAAATGGACGAAATCAGAGACGGGTTGAAACGAAACTTTTCTCTGACCGAACGCCGGTTGCGCCTTGCCAACAACATCCGGGTTCGCCGCGCCAGCCAAGGCTTATCCAATGCCACTACATTGAACGAAATGTTCGATGCCGTGAAGGAAATGCTCGAACTCAGTTCGTTTGCTTATGCGACTGTGCAGCTCAACCACGTCGGCGCAGCCGCATCTCGCGGAAAAGACAAAGAACCAGCCCAGCCCGAGGTCAAATCTCACAATGGTTGCCTTTACTGGTCGTGGGAAAACGGCGATTTGGCAACGGCGGAAATCCTGAAATCCAGTCGTCTTTGGTCGCTGAGTCTTTCCCTTTCCACCAAAGACACGCAGTGGGGCTACATCAACCTTTATCGCGGCATAGACAGCGAAAGTCTGCTGTTGGACATAAATCACTTGTGCAGTTTCTTCCAGCACCAGATGGCGCTGGCCGTGGAGCGGGTTGTCGAAGGCGTCGAAGCTAAGGACGCGAAACAGATTGTTGAAGGGTCAGTGCAGGAAGCCGGAAAACAAATCAATACGGCGGTGCCTGCGGGAACATTGTTGAAAGCGCCGGATTTTGGACTGAGCTAAGAGGAAGGCCAAGCTGATGAATTACTTGAACATTTATTATCCCGAAAGTCGTTTCGGCGGATTCACAGACGTTGACGGCACAATCACCTTTTACACACGCGTCAAGTCTTTGGTTGATCCTTCTTCTGTCGTGGTGGATGTGGGATGCGGCAGAGGAATGTACGGCGAAGACCCGGTTGCCGTGCGAAGGGAAAACCGAATTCTCAAAGGCAGATGCGCCAAAGTCATCGGCATTGACGTTGATCCGGTTGGCGAAAGCAATCCGTACATTGACGAATTCCGCCGCATTGAAAATGCGCAGTGGCCGCTGGAAAACGAATCCGTGGACGTAGTCGTCAGCGATTGCGTGCTGGAACACATCGAAGACCCAGAAGCCTATTTTGCCGAATGCAACAGAGTGCTCAAACCCGGCGGTTATCTGTGCATACGAACGGCGAATGCCAATAGCTACATTGGTTTGATTTCCAGAATGGTGCCGAATCGGTTGCACGCCGCCGTTTTGAAACGGGCAAAACATTCCAAGAAAGAAGAAGACATTTTTCCGACTGTTTACCGGTGCAACACGCGGCGAAAAATGGCGTCAACGCTTGACCGGCATGGCTTCGACAGTTGCGTTTACGAACACGAATCGGAGCCTCATTACCTTTCTTTTTCACGTTTCTTTTATTTGTTAGGCGTGCTGCATCAACGACTGGCGCTGAGCTTTTTCAAGGCGGCGATTTTCGCTTTTGGCCAGAAACGCTAGGACCCAAAAAACTCAATGACAGCAATAACGCAATTACAAAAACCTTTGCCCGACGTCGTCCCAAACGACATCAATCGCCGGTACGTTCGGGCGGCAGTCTATTCGGGAGTGCTTGGCGGCGTCAGCCAATTGCTTTACGGCTTATCGCCCATGGTGATCGCGCGCAGCCTGGGGCCAGCAGATTACGGGATTTATTCGGTGATGATGTCGCTGTCAGCGATTGTGATGGGCTTGTTCGGGCTGGGGCAAAATTCGGCGTTGCACAAACTGGTTCCGCAGTTTTACGCCAGCGACCGCCAGCGCGGCGGAGCGATTTTGGCCAATGTGCTGATTTTGACTTCAGGCTTGCTGGCGGTCTTTTGCGCCGGGTTCTTTTTGATGTCTGGCTGGATGGCCGGACTGTACCGCGACGCTTCGCTGGTCGGCGTTTTCCGGTTTTGCGCGGTGCTGATGTTGGTGCTGACGCTGTTCAATCTTGCTTCCAGTGCCATCGCAGGCTTGCAGGATTTCAGAGCCTACAACCTGATTCAGTTTGCGCGGAACGTGGCGCTGCTGGCGCTTGCCTGGGGCGGAGTTTGGTGGGCGGGATTGCGCGGCGCGCTGACGGGGCAATTGCTGGCGAGCCTGTTGGGATTGGCGCTGCTGGGTTTCACAGGAGTCAGGCTGTTGCGCGAACGGTTTCCCGACGGTGTTCGTCCGATGTTTTCGCGAGAGCTTCTGGGAATCATCGTTTCGTTCATTTTGCCGACGCTGTTAATCACGCTGTTTAACATTCCCACTTACTGGTGGGCCAGCACGATGGTGGCGCGCCACGCAGGGTTTGGACAGGTTGGGTTGCTGGGCGTTGCGTACACACTGTCGCAGGCGACTTTCCTGATCCCGATGAATTTGTACACGCCGGTCATGACGTTCTTGTCGGAAGCGCATGCCTCTTCGCAAACCGAAGTTTTCAGCACAATGGTCAGCACAAACCTGCGGGCAATGTGGGCGTTCTCAATGCCGCTGGCGCTGATGCTGGCGCTGTTTTCGCCGGTGTTGATCCGCGTGCTATTCGGCAAAGCCTATTTGGCCGCCGCTCCATTGACCTTCGCGCTCAGCGTAACGGCGTTGTTGATGCTGCTGGTCGGGCTGGTGAATACGGCAATCACCGCTTCCGGACGCATGTGGCACAACCTGGGAATCACGGCTGGCTGGTCGGTGATTTTTGTAGTCGCGGGATTGATCTGCATTCCGCGTTGGGGGGCTGCGGGATGCGCAACGATCTTTGCCGCGACTTATGCGCTGTATCTGATCGGCGTCTGCACATACGCCAGTGTCAGGCTGAAGGTGCGGTTCGAGAAGGTCGCGCCGCTTCTGGCGCTCACAGCACTCAGCTTCGGGTTGGCCGCGATCATCTTTTTCAAACTTCACGGAGCAATCGGCTACCTGGCCAGCGCGAATTTGCTGGTTTGTTTGGTTGTCGCGGAATGGTTCTGGATTTTGGACAGCAGTGAACGCAAGAGATTAAGCAAGTTCGCGGCAGGGTTTTTAGCAACAGGTTTTTCAACCATCAAATAAACAAAGGGGCAAATTATGAACTCAGAGAACACCGTCATAGACTTTGTCAAAGCTCGCACTTCGCCAAAGTTGCTGCAGGCAATCCGCGGAATTCGGTACAGAAACCGACCGATCAAATCCATCTTCACGGAACTTTATTTCGAGCCAAAACGCGACCAGGAAATGATTTCCGGTCCGGGGTCTGATCTGGTCCAGACCGCCGTGATTTCGCGCGAGATTCCCGCGCTGATCAAGGAACTTGAAGTCAAAACCATGCTCGACGCCCCGTGCGGCGATTTTTATTGGATGCGCCGGGTCGAACTGGGCGTCAAAACTTACATTGGCGTGGATATTGTTCGCGAATTGGTTGAACGACATACGCGCGATCATGCCAACGCAAACCGCCGGTTTATGTGCCGGGACCTCACCAAAGACACCTTGCCATGCGTAGACCTGATTTTTTCAAGAGACGCGCTTGTCCATCTGTCGAACAGCGATGCCCAGGCGGCATTGGCCAACTTCAAAGCCAGCGGTTCGAAGTATTTGTTGATGACGACATTCGCGGAAACACCCCGAAACGAAGACATCCTGACCGGTGGATGGAGGCCGATCAATTTCGAGCGCCCTCCATTCAATCTGCCTCCGCCACTGAAGCTGATCAATGAGCATTGCACCGAAGATGGCGGCAAATATCCGGACAAGAGTCTTGGATTATGGCGGTTGGAAGATTTACCTCCTGTAGTTTGAACAACGGACGGAAGAAAGGACAACGAGACATTGACATGGCAGGGGCACTCACTTTCAAAAACAGCATAGACGCGCAGGCAAAAGGGCAAATTTTCTTGCTCCTTGCCGGAGTGACCCTGCCTCTTTTTTTGACCCTTTTGGTCATCGAAAGTTTCTGGATCCCGTTGGTTCTGCTGGCCGGATTGAGCGTGCTGGCGGCGTTGCTGGCTCTGAATCCGCGCGAAGTTTTGTTGCTGGCGTTTGCTTATCTTCCTTTCCAGTCATTGTTGAACGATGTTTTTGCAGGAATGATTCCGGTCATCGCCGTCTGCAAAGACGCCTTGATGGTTTTGCTTATTTCGTCGTTTCTCTTTCGGAATTTTCGCCGGGGGCTGTACGTCAATTACGTCATTTACTTCCTGCTGGCGTTTATCGCCGTTGGGGTGGCGTTGATTCCGTTTTCACCGGATCCGTTGCGGGCGATTTTACAGCTTCGCTGCATGACGATTTATCCCTTCATCATTGTTCTGGCGGCAAACATACTCGAAACGCCAGAAGAGCTTCGCAAGGTGTTGCGGACCGTTGCCGTCATCGGAACGGTCACGGTGATTTACGGGGTGGTTCAATATTTCACTCTGTTCGATGTTCCGTTTCGCAATGCTGGCGGCAGCGTGATGCAGCGGATGGGACGATTCGACGAATTCGGCGTGGTTTCCACCTTCGCCAGCCGTCCTGATTTTGGCGGGTATCTGATTCCGCTCTTTCTGCTCTTTTTCCAGGTCAAGCTGTGGCCGTCCAAAAAAGCAGTCTGGTTTTTTCGATGGGCAATGCTGGCAGTGATTCCCGGTTGTTTGTTGCTGACGTTCAGTCGTACGACCTGGCTGGCGATGGCCGTCGGTGGGTTTGTCGCCATTTACTTGAAAGACAAGGTCAGGGCGATTTTGCTTGCGGTGACAATGATCGTTTTGTTGCTTATCGCAATACAGGCGAAAAACTTTTTCCTGTCGTCTTCGCTGCAAGAAGCCGCGACCAGCAACGAATCCTTCCTGATTCGGTTGAGTTATTGGCCGGCAGTGTTTCAGCACGTTCTGGCCAATCCGATGGGAATGGGATTGGGAACCGTTGGTGGCGCGCACCTGTTTGAATCAAAAGCGGAAACCGATTCTTACGGCAATTTGCAATACGATCCGAACACGATGTTTGACGCTTCTGGAGGATTCAGCGCCGAAAACATCCTTTCCGTAACCGACAACAACTACCTGAAATTCATGGTTCAGGGCGGATTCCTGTTGCTGGCAGCCTTTCTGGCATTCGTTATCTCCGTCCTGACGCTGGCCAGCAAAATCATCAAAGTCGTCCGCGATTCCTGGCTGCGGGATGTGGTGATCTGGGCAACGGCCAGCTTCGCCGCATTGCTGACGATTTTTATGTTCGTTGATTTTATGGAATCCGTTCCTGCGACTTCGGTTTACTGGCTGGCAGCGGGCGTAGTCTGTTTTGTTGCCAAACTGCACAAAGCAGACTTGTTGCAGTACAGGAAGCGGTAGCGACCTGGTTGTCTTGTGAGGCTTGTATATCGAAGCCACCAGGTCGCTACCGCTTCCTGTACCGCACTATCAATCAAAAATTATTATGGCAACACCGATCATTCTTTCCTGCCAACACACGGGCGCTTTTGGCGGGGTACAACACACACTGCTGGACATTGCCAAACACATAGACCGGGACAAGTTTGAGCCGATTGTCATTTGCTCTCCGGGCGGCGAACTGCCCAAGCTGCTGGCAAAACACAACATCCGTATGCGAACCGTAGGCAAGGGAGAATACCTGCGCTACAGCACTCGGCAGCCGCTTGGAACGATCCGCGACCTGCTGGCTGTGACGCGCGAAATTATCAGGCTGGCGCAAAAAGAAGGGGTGCGGGTGGTGCATGCCTTTGACGGGATGCTTTTTTTTGCCGCCAGCTTGGCCAAGCTTGTTCAACCGGACCTGAAAGTGATCTGGCTGGATTCGGGATTTAACCTCTATCCCTATTACTTCCGCGTCATTATGAAATGGTGCTTCAAGCGAGCATCGGTTGTGGCGGCAGTGACGGGAATCCGCCGGGAGCAGTTGCTTGAAGAAGGCCTGAATCGCGCCATGTCTGCGGTGTTTCCCTGCGGCACCGATTTTCATCTCAGACCGCAAGCCAGCGACCCATTAGCGATTGCCGAACCGGCAGGAACGTTTCGAATTGGAATTGTGGGCCGCCTGGTGCCAATCAAAAACTTCGAACTGTTTCTGCAAGCAGCACAAATTGTCGCAGACAAACATTCGCACGTTCGATTTCACATCGTCGGGCAGCAAGGCTTTTTGGAAAGCGACTTCGAATACTTCCGCTTTATCGAAGGGATGATTCAGGAATTGAATCTGACGGAATTGATTACTTTCCGCGAACCCGTCGAAGACCTGTCGCCTGTTCTTGGCGGCTTCGATTTACTTGTCAGCTCTTCGCACATCGAAACCTTTGGCAGAACTTTGGTCGAAGCGATGGCGATGGCGAAACCGATTGTTGCCACAGCAGTCGGCGGCGTGCCGGAAGTCGTAGCAGATGGCGAAGTCGGATTTTTGGTTCCTGCCGGTGACGCAAATGCCATGGCCGCAAGGATTTGCCAATTGGTTGAAGACGACGAATTGCGACAAACGATGGGGCAAAAAGGATTGCAAAGGGTTCTGGATCGTTTCGATGTTCGCGTCGTCACCAGAGGCTGGGAGCAAACCTACGAATCGCTTCTGACGGATCAAGCAGAGTTGGGCCAGTTGATGGTCGGATTGAATTGATCGGATTGAATTGAGAGGAGCAGTAAATTTTGGAGATCAAAGACTACACATCACCTTATGGCGCAGAAGCCGAAAACAGCGCGCGAAGGTTTGTCCGGCACGTGGCGCTGAGCTCTTTGGCGGGCGCTTACAAACTGAGCGGGCAAACTTCGTTTCTGGACAGGAACAGAATTCAGTTCATTTACATGCACCATATCTTCGAAGATGAAGAAGCTGGGTTTCGCCGCGTGCTTCAATATCTGAGCCGCCGTCATACATTGATCGGGTATTCCGAAGCGGTCGAAAAATTGTGGAGCGGAGACATTGATCGCCCGTACGTCTGCATCAGCTTCGACGATGGGCTGAAAAATTGTTTGAGCGCCGCGCGGATTTTGGATGAATTCGGCGTGTCGGGTTGTTTTTTCATTTGTCCTTCGATGGTGGACGAAACCGATCCTCAGAAACTGAAAGAGTTTTGCGTTCGCAGGCTGACATTGCCGCCAACCGAATTGCTGAGCTGGGACGATGCGGAAAGTTTGCTGGCAGGCGGACACGAAATCGGCAGCCACACAATGTCACATCACGTGCTGTCCAGAATTACGCCGGAGCAGGTTTGTGATGAAGTCGCGGGTTCTTACGAAGTCCTGGCTCGGCGGTTGGGAAGCGTCAAACATTTTGCCTGGCCCGAAGGCCGTTTTTCCCGGATCACGGCTGATGCCGCCAGCACGGTTTTTCAAGCAGGCTTTGAGTCTTGCGCTTCAGCGGAACGAGGTTGCCATGTGGAAAAGCCGGAAACCGATCTGAACGGGCTTTGCATTCGGCGGGATTACGTTGCCGCCAATTGGCCGCTCAGCCACGTCAGTTACTTTTTAACGGCCAACAGCAAGATGGCTTCGGCAAAAAGCAACCACTGGCCAGACGGCTGGCCGGAGCAAATTCAAGCCGCCAACGGCGGCGGTGTCAGAAGAGGTGAGTTGTGAGCGTTTTATTGAAAGGTAAAAGGTTGATGGCGTCTTCGCGCCTTGCCCGGATGGCGAAAAGCGCTGAAATCGTGGCCGGGGATGACATTCCGGTTCCGGCGCTGGAAGCATTTTATGAACAGATGTTTCCTGCCCGGGCGAACTTTCTGAAACGTAACTGGCGATGGTTGTATCGAACCGATAGCAACACACTGTTGAAATCGCCAATTGTGATGATGAAGGGCGAGGAAGTTACCGGGCATGTCGGCACAATTCCGTTGACGCTGCGGCGTGGCCGCGATGAACGAACGGCAGCCTGGCTGTGCGACATTGCCGTGCTTTCGCAATATCGCGGAAAGGCGCTTGGCGCGTTTTTGCTGACCGAAGCCATGGCGCGGTGTCCAATGCGCATCGGCTTTCCGAACGATTTGTCATGGCGGCTGATTTCCAAATTTGGTTGGAAAGATCAGGCACACACCGTTGGGTTAAGCGTGCTGCTGCATCCGGAACAGCACCCGAAAATCAAAGCGAAAATTCAGGAAGGCAACGCAAGCAGTCACGGTTACAAAGCCATTGCGGCGCTTGCAGGCATGGCGACCCGCGTTGTTTGGCGGGCACGGGCGCTGTCAAAAGAACGGCTTTCGGTTGTATCCGCGACACCGGAAGAACTAACAAGCTTTCACGAAGAGCAATCCTTTGCGGCATTGCATACCGTGCGATCAGAAAGTTTTCTGGATTGGCGCATTTCAGCGCATCCCAATGTCGAAGAGCATTTTGTGCTGAGTTTGCCCGTTGGACACGGCAGTTGCTCTGCCATTGCCCGCATTGTGGAAGAAGACAGTTGCCGGCGATTGCATTTACTGACGTTGCAGGTTGATCCGTTTGATTCAGGCCGGCTTTCAAACTTTCTGGCGGGTGTGATTCGCTGGGCGCTAGACCAGCGCATAGACATTATTTCGACTGTCACCAGCGATCCAACGATGGTGCAAACAATCAAATGGTGGCTGCCGGTAGTGAGGCAGCTTCGGTACGCTTACCACACGGATGACGTTTCAGGAGAAGATTTTCTCAGCAAGACAGGGCACATGTGGGAATACATAGACGGCGATTTTGACCTGACGTACACAACGCCGGAACAGAACGAGAATTCACCATGCGATTAGGCATAGACGCTTCCAACATCAGAACCGGTGGCGGATTGACGCATCTCTTTGAGGTGCTGAACGCCGCCGAACCACACAAACACGGCATCACGCGCGTTGTGGTGTGGGCCGGACGGCAGACGATTGAATCGCTGCCTGCGAAACCATGGCTGAAATGCGTTCACGAACCTTTGCTGGACCAGTCGTTGCCGATGCGAACGTATTGGCAAATGGCGAAGCTGCCGTTATTGGCCAGCCAGCAGTGCGATTTTCTGTTTGTGCCTGGCGGAAGTTACGGCGGTAGCTTCAAACCCTTCGCCACTATGTCGCACAACCTACTTCCTTTTGAGATCGCGGAAAGCCGCCGCTACGGCGCTTCGTGGATGTTCCTG
>CAYLJQ010000089.1:0-15155 GCA_964383955.1 uncultured Heliomicrobium sp.
ACGGCTGCGGCAAGTCTATGTTTGGCTGGTTGTTGTATCGAAAAGCCGTTGAAGCCGGTCGCAGTGCTGTTGGCTTGCCTTTGGCTGAACTGCTTGAACAGTTTCGAACTTACGAGCGAAACCCCGAAAAGTTACCCGATGTGACGCCTGGTGATCTTCGTCAAAACCGCCGTCGGTATTTGATCTTTCTCGATGAGATTGAAAAAGCTCGCCCTTCAGAATTCGCGGGTGAAATGCTGTTTCGATTGATTGACGCAGCCTACAGCTTCAATCACCAACTGATCATCGCCAGTAATAGTGCTCCAGATGAGTTAAGCAGTCATTGGTCAACAAATGGTGGCACCTATGGCCCTTCAATCGTGCGCCGAATTATGGAAATGCAAGACGGTGTCGAAGTGCCGATGTTCTAAACCTGACGCGAACAAGCCACACCAATTCGGCAAAGGAAAGTGGCATTGTGAGAATCGGAGGCAATGACAAGCGATGGCATTAGACAGACAACAAATGGGGCTGCTCTTTAAGCTGGACGCCGACTCGAAAGACGCGAAGGCTGGGTTTACAGAGCTCAAAGAATTCGCAATCGGGGTGCTGGAAGGCATTCAGGCCGAGATCCGCGCATACGCCAAGAGGGCGACCGATTCAATGGATGACATCGGCGACCATGCCGACAAACTCGACAAGAAGGTCGGCAACGCCGGAAAGAAAGGCGCGGAAGGGTTCGACAGTCTTGGCAAAAAGACAAAAGCCAGTGCGGGGATCATCCGGGAATCGGTCGAAACGATCAGCAGCGAAATCATTGAAAGCTTCGGCATTGATGGCGACATCGCGAACACGCTCGCCAATCAAATGTTCAATTTGAATCGTTCGGTGCTCATCATCGGCGGGACCTTTGTTGGTCTAACGGCGCTGGTTGCTGGCTCAGCGGCCGCCATGTTCGGACTGGCCAATCATGCCGCTGATGCAGATGGAAAGATTGCTGATTTGGCCGCGCAAACCAACCTCAGTGCGGAGTCGTTGGCCGCAATGAAAGTTTCCGCTGATGAGGCTGGCGTGAGCATTGAGGAAGTCGGCGGCTTTGTCAGCAAATTCCAGCAATCCCTGCTTGACGCCAATGCCGGAAATAAAGGCCTTGCCGCATCGTTCAAGCAGCTCGGAATTGATACCGCTGCCGGTCTCCGTGACCCACAAGCCGCCTTTGATCAATTCCTGAAAAAGATCAATCAAGTTGCCGATGGAGCTGCAAAAGCTGACCTTGTGGAAAAGCTTGGGGGCGCGGGTGGTGTGAAACTTTTGCAGTTTTTGAAAGATGGGGAAAACGGCCTCGACAGTTTCAAGCAGAAAGCGTTGGATCTGGGCATTGCGCTGCCCGATGCGTTCGACACGGCGCGCGCAGATGAATTCAATGACACGCTGACCAATATCGGCGACCAACTTTCTGGCTTGCTGACGACGGTTGGCCGTGAATTGATCCCCGTTATCCAGCCATTTCTCGACCTGCTTTCCGCGAAGCTGGCGGAAGCAGGAAAGAACGCTGAGAGCTTCGGCAAAGACCTGGCGAGCGGCACACAAAACGCGCTCGATGTCGGCGGCGATCTGCTGACGCTGCTGGATACGATTTTCACAGGCGTTGTGGATCTGCTCCGGATCATTGATGACGGCAGTGATGGAGCTGCCGACAGCATTGCGGATGTCGAAGATGGCTTGGGCGGGCTCCGTTCGCTGATCTATTTCGTGGCCGGCGGGTTCGCCGTCATCAGCGACAGCGCCCGGCTGATGGCAGACCTTGTTTTAGGCGTTATCAAGCAAATCTCATTATCTGCGCTCGAAGCCATTAACGGCGTGCTGGATTTCTTCGGTTTGGCGAGCGATACGATGAAGGGGGAAATTACCCGGCTGCGTAGTGATCTCCAGAACCTGGAAAAGGATTTCAACCGGGGATATGCGCTCACAAACAAAGTGCGCGAGGCGGAAACCCAGGCCGGGAATCGCAACGATCCGTTGAAACGGTTGTCTGATGATGGGTTCGCCTCGGTCGGCAATCAGCCCCCAAAAACCACCATCAAACCAACACTGAAAGGCTCACGCACAAAGGCCAGCGATCCGGAAGCCCAAGACCAGCTTGCACGGATCAAGATCAGAGAGCAGGCAGCCCAGCGCGAAGCGGACGCGGAAATCTTTGAGGCAAAGCGTGCGTTTGAGTTCCGGCAAATCACCATCGAGCAGCTTACCAGCCAGATCATCGAAGCCGAGAAGAAAAAACAGATTGCGCAGGAAGCCACCTTCGCGCAAGAGCGCAAGTTGGTAAATGAATCAAAACTCCGCGCGACAGAGAAGGAAAAGAAGCTGGCCGAGATTGAGGAACGCGAGAAAGCTGCCAGCCAGCGAACCAACCAAGCCATTGAGCAGGCCCAAGATCAGCGCACCAAGATCGAAGCCGCAATCTTTGAACAGGCGGCCAAGGCAAGAGGGGATCGTCAGGAAGCCGAGCTTCGCCAACAGATTGCCCGCATTAACGCCGCTGCTGATCAGCGCATCGTCACGGAAGAAGCGGCTGAACGCGGTATCAACGAAATCGAGGAGCAAATCTTTCAGCAGCGCCGTATCCGGCTAATTGCCGAAAGAACTCTTGCTGCTGAAGGCTCACTCGAAAAACAGCGTGCCGCAGATGAGTTAGCGAAGCTTGAACAAGAGCGCGCTACGCAAGTCGAACAAGCGCAGCTTCGGATTCTCGAAGCTCAGCGCCGGGATTTGGCAAATCTACGCGCATATTTGCAGGAACGAAACCGGATTCTGGAAAGCCTGCGCCGGGAGGAAATCGAGGGATTGCAGCTCGCTGCGGAGGAAGCCGAACGGAAAGCGGCCCGGCGTCCGAATGACATAATCGCTCAGCAGGCGGCCATCCAGGCCCGTAGAAATGCCTTGATTGCCGAGCTTGAATTTCAGCATCAACTCGCCCTTATTCGCATCGAAGCCGACCGTAAAGAGGCGGTAGATAAAGCCCAAAGCCGCGAACAGATCGAAGCCATCGAAAAGGCCAGCAATGAGCGCCGGTTGCAGGAAGAGCAAAACTTCCAAAATAAGAAACAAGGCGTCAACACGAACTCACGTGAGCAAAGCCTGGCGGCTGATCCTTCCAGCCCGCTTTCAATCTTTGGTTCAGCAGGGCAGGAAGCCGCCGACCGGGGCGCGGGATTGTTCGGGCAGATGGCCGCCACGGCGCAAGACGCACTCGGTTCCGTCGGTGCATCGCTGGGCAATATGCAGAGCATCGCCGAGGGTGCGTTTGGTTCCATCGCAAGTGGTTTGGGCTCAATGATTGAAAGCTTCATCCTGACCGGGCAAACGGGCCCGGCCGCGTTCAAGAAGCTGGCTGCCGGCGTGATTGCCTCGATCACTGCCCAATCAGCAGTAAAGGCAATTTTTGAAGTCGCCCAAGGATTAGCCGCGGCGGCTTCGTTTCCCGTTCCGGATCCAGATGGCGCAAGAAAAGCCGCGTTGCACTTCGCGGCCGCCAAAACATTTGGCCTGATTGCAGGCGTCGGCGCTGCTTCTGCGCTGGCGATCGGTGCGATCGGTGGCGGCGATTCGGCAGCAAACGGTGGGCGCGGTAATGCGGATGCTGGCAGCCGAAGCAACGAAAAACGCACCATCGAACAGGGTGGGCCGCTACGCGATGACCGGCCCATCATTATCAACCTACACGGCGAACTCCGTGACGGCGTGCTTCAGGTAGTCGAGCAGGATTACCAGAGCAATGGCCGGATGCGGCAGATGGTTCGTCGTGATGTCTTGGAGGGATAAAGAATGGCACAACGGTTTTTCATTGCCGCATTTTCCGTCATGGAACCAAAGAACGGACCCGTTCCCGTCATCAACCTGCTGACTGGCGTCGAGCTCATCACAGCAGGATCCCAGGAAGAAGCCGATGACATTGCGTCTCGGCTGGCGCATGAGCGCTGGTCACTAAACGACGGCAGGCGGTGTTTTATTCACCTCCGTGAATTTTCTCGGCAGACGTTGGCCGACTGGCTAAACGGAATCAACGCGGGCTCCGGCCCCACTTCTGAACCCGACCCAAACGCAAAATGGGTCATGTAACTGGCTGGAAAAGCCTTATAGGAGACAAGAGTTATGAGTATTGCCGATGCATACCGACAAAAAGTAAAGGTTGAACTGGAAGAGGTAACTTTGCCGTCCGGCGCAGTGTTTCGCCTTCGGCGTGTCCCGCTTGCGAGCTGGATGGCGACCGGCAGGATTGACGCGGATCTGCTCGGCAAAATCACGAACGTATCCGGCCGGCTGACGGGACTGTCTTTTGAGGACATTACGGCGGCGCTCGGGTTCATCCGCGATGCGGTGCTCTTTGCCTGCATTGAGCCACGCCTGATCATCGAAGATCGCGAACCGGCAGAGGATGAACTTCACGTGAACGAACTCGCCGCTGGAGACTTTGAGGCGTTGGCTGCCTGGGTGATCCAGAGCGGAAAGATCGCTCCCGTTTCCGATCCGAAGCCGATGTATGTGCAGAAACAGCCTGGAAACATCCCGATGCCCCAATGAGTGCCACGATACAGACGACAACCGAACTTGCCCTGCCTTGCGGTTTGACGTTTACCGTTCAGCGTCCGCCGCTGGGCGTGTGGCTGGCCGCTGGGAAGCTTCCCTTGTACTTCGCCCGGCTTCTGCCGACCGATGCGGCGGCGGGTGAAAGCGGTCTTGCGTTGTCCGAGGAAGAAACGGCCAACGCAGCGAACTTTCTCCGTGACGCGGTAATCAGCGCATGCGTTATTCCGCGTTTGACTCTCGGCGCAGCCCTTGATGAGGACACGCTGAGCTTGCACGAACTGGAGCCTGACGACCTCGACGCGCTCGCGGAATGGATCCTCACCGGCTCACCAGGTGTGCCCGTAAATACTCAATGGGGTGGCGTTTCCCTCGAAAGTCTGGCCGCGACCGTGACGCGCAGCGAAGGCGCGGATTTGTTGCTGGTGGCGTTGCAGGCGCATCAGTTCCATCAGCGGCCGAGCGAAGTTATGGGCATTCTGGATGCGGACGTCGCGCTTGCCTATAACCATGCGGCCTCGCTGCGATTGCAGCGCTGGCTGGATCAGCGAGAGCGGAATCTGCGGCTTCAGACAGCGGCGGCGATGTGGGGCGCGGGCGACCCAGACGATATGGTCGAATGGGTGTCTCCGTAGTGTTCAGTGGTTGTAAATGGAAGTAAACGGAAACCCAAACGAGAAATTGACAGCGAAACAGCAGCGAGCCATCAAGGCGCTGCTCGATGAGCCGACGACCAAAGCCGCGGCTGAATCGGCGAAGGTGGGAGAAACCACCTTGCACCGTTGGTTAAATGATCCCGCATTTTCTTCAGCCTATCGCGAAGCCCGCGGGCGGTTGCTGGAAACCACGTTGACTCGGCTGCAACAGGTGAGTGGCAAAGCTGTGGATACGCTCGAAACGGTGATGACCGATGAAGCAGCCAAAGGCTCAGAGCGCGTTTCAGCCGCGAAAGCCGTTCTGGAAATGACCTTGAAGGCGCGTGAAGTGCTGGAAACGGAAGAACGGTTGCGGGCACTCGAAGCCAAGCTCGACGCCATGCAGCCGAACAAAAGGAGGTAAGTTTGAACCGAAGACTTGATCAGATCGAGAGGAAGCTGGAACAGCAAACCGGCGGCGATTTCTGCCGACACGCGGGCCACGTCCAGGTCATCGAAAAGGATCCAGACGGAAGCCGGGAACACAAGAAGACAGAACCGGAGCCCTGCGCCGAATGCGGGTTATATCCGCCCGTGTCGCTTCACATCATCATCAGTGCGGAAAAGGAGGGCAAGGAACAATGAATATACAAACTCGCCTGGCTAAACTCGAAGAAGCGTCCGGCATCAATATGCCGTGCAATTGGTGTGTCAATTGGGAAGACGACCAGCGAGAAGTACTCGCTTCTCTCACTGAGCACGGTGCAACGATTCATCGGCCAAAGCCTGCTGATTTGAAGCCTGGGCACTGTATCGAGTGCGGGCGAGTGGTCGTTTATGACCAAACATTCCTGACGGCAGAAGATCGCGCGCTTTATGACCAGCTTCTTCTCGAATCGGACGCTTGCGAGCGCGAAAACCGGACGGAAAGCCGCGTATGGTGGCAATCCTTCATCGGTATCTTTGACCGGGAACAATCAGCAATGAGAGCACATTACGGCGAAGCTTTTGACCGATCTGTAGAGCAATCCGAGATGCCTCGGTTTCGCCGATGGATGGAAGAGCAAATGAACGTCGCGGCGTGAGGATCCAATCAAACCCTATAAACCAAAGGAGCAAACCGGCCAATGGGCACAGTATTTGAACCCGATGCAAAAACAAGCAACGAACGGGCGGCATTATTCGCAGCACAGCAAAAGATCGAAGCCGAAGCCGCCGAGCGCCGCCGCGCAGAAGAGATCAGACGATGCGAAGCCAATGAAAAGGCGGCCTCTGAGCAGCATGAGCAGGCGCGCGCCAAGGTCCTCGAAGCGGACGCGATTTGCCGTCGCCTGGTGGATGCGCAAAATGAAGTTGAAGCAAGACTGCGAGGCACGGTATTTCTGTTGGAAACTGAAGAAGTCGAACGATTGCTCCTCCGGCAGATGGCTCTCAACAAGCAAGCAGTCAGCCTTAACGTAGAACGGCCAAGCATTCTGAGTCGGTATCGCGAAGCCGACATCGCGCATTCGAAAGCCAAACAGCGGCTGGCCGATGCCCGAGAATCGTAACCCGGCACATTTCTGAACTCGATGAGTATCCAAAGACGAATCGCCAAACTCGAAAACTTTCAGCAACGCGGGGTTACTGCCTGGATTGCACGCGAACTTGCCGGGAAGGATCAATATCTTGTCGGCGCACTCAGCGGCAATGACGAACGCCTGATGACGCGGAAGGAAATCGGAGCCGGCTTGGCCGAGTCGGTTTTCATCCTGCCGAAGAAGTGCAAGACGGTCGAAGAATGGGCTCAAGAATGCAAGAACTGGGAAGCGGCGAGTGGAACCGATTAGTACAAAAGCGAGCTTCCATATCAAGCTTAACCGGCTGAAAACTTTTCATTACCCCATGAAGGGCCCGACACCCCATGAAGGGGTATTTTCTCGGTCTCCTGAATAACGACCCCATGAGGCCCTAATGACCCCATGAAGGTTGGTTTTCTCATCTCCCGCCAGATGGCGTTTCTTTTTTTGTGGAAACCAGCTTCGTTTTCCGACTTAGCCGGGCGGTGCCAGCGGATTATCGCAATTCGGTTCTCTGTAATGCTTGCCAGTTTGGCAGAAACCGGGCGATTTTGAACGATTCCGCGCCGACGCGAGGCGTAGTAAGCCCAAACTCAACCACGGGCTTCTAAACGCGAAATCTGATCCCTTTTACGCCGCTTCAAAGATGGCGTGAGTCCTTAAGTTTTGGTGATCTTTTAGCCTTGACCACTTCCTGCATTATCCAAATAAGAGCCGCAAAACCGATAATTCTGCCATCTACACAATTAGCCGATGTGAAAAAGTAGAGTTGGGGTGAAGTTGAAATAACCCTTTGAAGGAGCCTTATGAAACGACTACCAATTTTGCTTCTTTTCTTTCTGCTACTGTCCGGCGTCGGCAGTGCGCAGCTTCCAACCTGCACCGTCAGTGGCACCGCCTTTTCTGTGACCGGCGCGGTTCGCGCGGGCGTGGTCATTCGCGTCGTGAAAGTCGAACAGGCCGGGCAGGTCATCGGCGGCACGACCGAAACCACCACGGCAGCCAATGGTACGTGGTCAATCACAGTTCCGCGCTCTTCGACGGCGTATTTCTGTACTCCGAATGAAAGTGTTTTCGGAATCACCAGTAGTTGCACGGCAGCCACAAAGAAGGCGATCCCGAACGCATCCAGCGCGAACTTCTCGGCACTGGTGACCGTCGTGAATTCGCCGACGCTGGGAATCGTGGTCAAAGACGAAGGGACGGCGCTGGCAAATGTGATCAGTACCATCAACTTCGTCGGCCCGAATGTCTCGGTCGCGGAATCGGCCACCGGGCAGGCAACCGTCACGATCAGCGGCAGCGGCGGGTCGCCTGCCTGGGGCAATATCACCGGCAACCTTGTTGACCAGACCGACCTGCAAACCGCCCTCGACGCCAAGCAGAGCCTGGATTCTGACCTGACGACCATTGCCGGACTGTCCCCCACGAACGACGACATCATCCAGCGGAAAGCCGGGGCGTGGACAAATCGAACCGTCGCACAGTTCAAGAGCGACCTGGGATTGGCCACGATTGCGACCAGTGGGAGCGCATCGGATTTGGGGAGCGGCACCGTTCCTTTGGCGCGTATCTCCGGCCTGACCAACACGGAGATTGATAACGCAGCGGGCATCGCGTACAGCAAGCTGAACCTGACCGGCGCGATTCTGGACGGGGACTTGGCCGGGAGCATTGCCAACAACAAGCTGGCGAATTCGGGAATCACGATTGCCGGAACCGCAACCAGCCTGGGTGGCTCGATCACAGCCAGCACGATCCTGGATTCCATCGGCTCGACGCGGGGAAGTGTGCTCTATCGCGGCGCGTCCGGTTGGGCCATCCTGACGCCGGGAACAAACGGCCATTACCTTCAGTCGCAAGGTTCGGGCGCTGATCCACAATGGGCGGCAGTGAGTGGTTCCGGCGATGTGGTTGGCCCGTCGTCGTCAGTGGACAATGAGATACCGCGCTTCGATTCCACAACAGGCAAGCTGATTCAAGGAAGCGGCGTCACGCTCTCTGATCTTTCCAGCAATGCCTATACCTTCTTGGCCAGCACTCCGACGCAGGGCGCGAGTGCGATTGCTGGCAGCGGAATCAATATCACAGCAAGCTCTGCCATCGCAGGCAGTTCAAATGCAGGGGCGGCGGCGGGTGGCTCAGTGAACGTCACGGGGGGCGCGGCGGCGCGGCTCACGTCTGGGAATGCAAACGGTGGAGATATAAACCTTTCAGGCGGCGCGCCAATTGGAACGGGGACTTATGGATCAATCTGGATCAGGAAACCGGCTGTTGCAGGTCAAGACTTATGGGCACCTCTCAAGATGCGTGCGCCACAGAATGAGTCCGCGTCTCGATTCATTTCGTTTTACGGATCAAACGACACGACAGAGCAGGGATTTATCAGCACAAACGCCGGAAATTCTGGGGTAATTTTTTCGGGAACCCAGGGCAGCTTTAGTTCTGATGCGCGAATTGCATACGCAACAATAAACGGCACATTCATCAGTAGCACTAACCTTTCGATGGGTTCTGGCGTGCTTTTGGGATGGACCGCCGATTTTCCATATAACTCTAAAGACCTAATTCTCCGCCGCTCTGCCGCCGCAAACCTCAGCATAGAAGGTGCATCCTCTGCTGCTGGCACACTCAGTAGTCCCGCAAAAACGCCCGCACAGATCACTGCTGATCAAAATAATTATGCACCTGGTACGGGCTGGTTTCAGCGCTGGTCGTCAGATGCCTCGCGCAATGTAACCGGGCTTGTGGCGGGCGTGGATGGACAGATCATCGAAATTTGGAATGTTGGCTCGAATAACATCGTCCTCGTCAACGAATCGGCATCGTCAACCGCGGCAAATCGGTTCGCAAATTCCACAGGCGCTGACCTCACTTTAAGCGCGGGCAAGTGCGCGGAAGGCCGATACGACAATTCTTCAAGCCGCTGGCGAATGCGGCTTTGCAATTAAGCAAAGGAGTTCTCATGAAAGTTACAATTGGAATTTCTCTCTCAGTGGAAGCAGCCGACACGGAAAGAGGGCAACAGCAAATTGCCGCCTTTTGCGAGCCTTGGATTCGGCAGGCGACGGGCCAGCAAATCCCGCAAACAGATAAAGGCTTTGACGTGGACGCGATGAAGCAGATGGCAATTACTGCATTGCGGAAGACTGTTACGGAACCGTTTCTAGCTGAGCAAGGCAATCAACTGGAAGCGCAGAAACGCGCCGCACTGGAAGCCGTGCGCGAACAGGCGACGGCAGGAATGGAACTGGAAATTACGATCAATTAAAGGTCGAACAAGGAAAGCCATGCCTGACAGTCAACCATTCTTTCGCGGCGCTGTTATCGCCTGTGCATTCGGCGTGTTTCTGCTGGCGCTCCTACTGACCCGATGCTAACCAAATCTATGAAACCATCGAAAACCTTTCTTCTGATTTTTCTCGTTGCTCTGTTCGGCGCGTGCTGGCTCTCCGTTCACACTGCCGACAAGGAATACACGTTCACGTCCGACCAGGCGAAGCAATGGGCGAACCTGCCCGAATTCCAACAGTCCCAATCAGACCGGCAAAGCCAAGCAATTCAGGTCTTAACGCGTGATGTTGAGGCGGCTTACGGCACAAAGGTTGCCATAACTGACAAAGAGAAGATCCCGCCAAATTTACTTGGGTTGTCTTACGTCACTGTAGAGGGCTTACCATGTATCATTGTGGCGAAGGGGACGCCGTTGCGTGACGAGGTCATTGCTCACGAACTAATGCACTTAAAGCGCAGAGCAGCCGGCCTTCCTTCTAGTTTTCGTTTTACCTACCCAGAAAGGCAGATCGACACTAAAGCCCAAACATTAAGACTGGCAATCCTGCGCCATCTTTCAGACGGCATTGAGCACGCTGCGTTCTATCCCGAACTCAGACGGGTGGGGTTTCATCCAGATATGCCTGATCGAACGCTTTTGCGGCAGGCAATCGAAAGGGGGGACCTGGAAAAAGTAGCGATGTCGGCGTCCGTAGCAGTGTTTTACATGCGATGTATTTTGGCGTTGAACGACGACTCGTTGTTGAAGGAAATAACCCAAAAACTTACCCACCTCGGCCAACAGGTTGAAATGCAACGGGGGCGAGCGATGGCGAAGATCGTAACGGATCTCAAGCCAACAACGCCCGAGGGACTTATTTCTGCCATGGTTGACTGCGCCAATCTGGCATTCGCCGATCAGGCGATCGTTGGGCTTGAGCGCCTGGAGAGAGTTAAACGCAGTAGTCATTTTCAGGAAGTCCATGTCTATCTGCTATTTGAGCCTCGCTGACGATTAGGTAGCCCAAAAGACCGCGCGCGAAAAAGCGAAGAACAATCCCATTCTACTGAGGGCAATTCCGCGCCTTCCTGTATCCGGCCCTCTGTGCCTCGGCCTCAGTTTCAAAATAGACCCGGTTCTTCTCGGCGGACTTCGAATAATCCGGGCAATTGCTCAGATGGTAAATCTGCGAATTCTTGTTGCCGATAATCCTTCCGGTGGCCGACGATCCAGGACCGATAGAAGGCAGCGATTCGTCGCTACCATGCCGGAATTCCCACGGTGGCTGCGGGTTCGGCTGTTGCCAAAGACCCCGCCTTCCTGCTCTCGCTTCGGCCTCTGCTTGTGCATACGTCTGGCGATTCTCCGGCGGAACGTCGCGTTCATAATCCTTGTAATACCAAGCCAGACCGGCGCGAAGCTGCTCCAGATTGGCGTTTGTGGAGCCGATCATCACAGTGCCGATGATGCGACCGTACTTGTCTATCTTCGCCCACCTCACAACGACATCCTTGCCAAAAACCAGATCCGAGAGATGCCGCTTCGACACCTGGCCGAAATCCTGTTTCGATTCCGGCGCATCTACGCCATTGAAGCGGATTTTGTGTTGCGTGTTGGAGCTGTCGAGGACGGTGATGGTGTCGCCATCGGCGACGGATACGACTCTGCCGCGAAGTTCATTGGATTGGGCATTGGCAGCCGATGAGAGAAGGAAAAGCGCGAGCGCGAGGCTGAACGGGCGAAGCAGGCGGACAATCATGCATAGTCTCCAGTGACTCACGCCCGCTGTGAGCCAGTTAAGGTTGTTGGTTGTGCCTGCGTCACTTGAACTGAAGGAATAATAGGACGCCCACTGAAGGCGGGCAAGTTCTAAAAAAAATGATTCGCACGACCTAGCTTCCGATGATGGCCTCCAGCTCGCCAAAAAACTTTTTCTCCCAATGATAGTTTCTGCCCAATTTCTCCGCCTTAGTCAGTGAGCAGCAAATGAGCGCTCAAGAAATTCACGCGAATCATCACCCCATTGATTCGGCAGCAATAACCGATTCGTAACGAGGAGCAAAAGAATGTTTATGAGATCAAAGTCACTGGCGAGCATCGCCGCATTATTCATCGCACTATTTGTCATTATCGGAACTAACCAAGCTGTCGGAGCACAGGATCGTGCCAACAGCCCACACGGTGAAATGAAGAATCCCAAACCGGCTGGCAAGAAGTGTTATGAATACGAGGGCAAAAAGTATTGCCTTGATGTAAAACAAGCAGCAAAACCGGCCAAAAAAGAAGACACCACCGGAAGCTCGAGCAAGCTGAAGGCCGCTCCGAAGCCAACTCGCGCGCCGAAGGATTGCTACTGGTACAATGGCAAACTTTACTGCATCACTTACGGGATAACCTCAGCCGATAAATAGGCTTCCGTTGCGTGACACACGAATAAGGAAAGGCCGAAACATTGCGCCCCGGCCAAGGAAAAGCCGCTCAGTCAAAGGACCGGGCGGCTTTTTGCATATCAGGAAATCACGTGATTGATTGTACTGGCGCTGTGATTAGGCGCTCGCATCTGCTTTTCAGGTTCATTGTGTGCGTGTCCTTACATCTTCAGCACTAACGCCAAGCCAATGCCCAGCACCATCAACCCTGTGCCATCAATCGGAATTGATTTGGTGTTTTTGCCCACCAGGCCAATCACCAAGTTGATCCCGTAGATGATGGCACCGATCAGGAAAATGATTCCACCGATGCCCAGATTATTTAGGTTTGGCATGTTGAGTCTCCTCTGCTTTGCTCACACCTTTGCTTTCTTTGATGGCCTGCCGACGGGTTTCCGCTTCAGCATCGAAAGCTGACGTTTTGACACCAAGGGTTTGCCTCCCACGTTATGCGTGGCCAGCCGCCCTTCGGAAATCCATTGGCTGATCCGAGCACGCGACACCACAGCTTCGCGCGCAGCATCCGCCTGCGAAATAAGGTCGTTAAGGTTCATTGCCCGCGAACCCTCCCGGTATTGAATTTTTCTGTACTTACAACAAAAACCACTTGACCCTTTCGGGTTTGTTATGAAATAAACCTTAACACTGTTAAGGTTTTCTATCAAGCGGCGGGCAGCTCTTGTTCGCCGCTTTTTCTGTCTTTGTTGATACAAAGCTGAGCTTTACTCCTAACGTTGCCCGCGCGATGCCCCGCGCGCACAGGAGATTTTTCCGATGATTCCGTTGCGAGCCATCTGTGCAGATGGCCTAAGCCTTCCTGTCTCTCTTTTCCGCGTTCCGGCGGGATTCCCTTCACCGGCAGAAGATTATCTCGAAAACAGCCTGGATATAGGCGAGCGCCTGATTCGGCATCCGAAGGCGACGTTCTTTATGCGGGCAGAGGGCGATTCGATGATTGACGCGGGCATCAATAACGGCGATCTGCTCGTTGTTGATCGTGCCGTCCAAGCTCGCGACAAGTCGGTTGTAATCGCTCGAATCAATGATGAGTTTTGCGTCAAACGACTGCGGAAGGTAGATGGTAGGTTCTGGCTTTACCCGGAGAACCCGGATTACCAGCCAATCGAGATTTGTGAAGGTGACGATGTTGAAATCTGGGGTGTTGTCACGCACGCCATCACGGAGTTGCAGGGCAAGCCAGCGGAGAAACGAGGGGTGACGAATGGCCATCGCGCTCGTTGATTGCAATAACTTTTACGTAAGCTGCGAAAGGGCTTTTGACCCGTCGCTCGTTGGTAAGCCGGTGATTGTGCTGTCGAACAATGACGGGTGCGCAGTGGCACGCTCCAACGAAGCAAAGGTTCTGGGCATCAAGATGGGACAGCCCTTTTTTGAAGTCCGTCATCTGGTCGAGAAATACGGTGTCGCCGTCAGATCGTCCAATTATGAATTGTATGGCGACCTGTCCGCGCGTGTCGTGGATGTGCTGTCAGACTTTACCGACCGGATTGAAGCTTACTCAATTGACGAAGCTTTTATGTGGCTCGACGCCAACCACGGCAGATCGTTTGATTCCATTGGTCGAGAGATGCGACGGCGCGTACTGAAACTGACCGGCATTCCGGTTTCTGTCGGAATCGCCGCAACCAAGACGCTGGCAAAGGTGGCCAATTACCACGCGAAACACTCCACGAAGGCTCAGGGCGTGCTTGACCTGGTGAAATCCCCGCACACCGACGCGGCGCTTAAAAGACTTCCGATTGACGAAGTGTGGGGCGTCGGCAGGCAATACGCGGCCAAGCTCCAGAAGCGCGGAATCGAAACTGCTCTCGCCTTTCGCGATGCACCGGAAGAATGGATTCGTGAGCAAATGACGGTCGTTGGAGCGCGAACGCAGAAAGAACTTCGCGGCGTGCCGTGCATTCCGCTCGAAGTCACATCACCGGCAAAAAAGAATCTGACAGTTTCGCGCACCTTTGGCAGCACGGTTGAAAGCCTGACAGAATTGCGCGCCGCGCTGGCTTACTTCGTCAATCGAGCGGCGGAGAAACTACGACGGCAAGCCCTTCTTGCCGGTTCAATCACGGTTTGGATTCAGACCGACCGGTTTCAAAAAGACGATCCGCAATACTCAAACGCCGTAACGCTGTCGGTTGCGCCGAAATCGGATTCGACGCTTGAGCTGCGCGAGTTGGCTTTCGCAGGATTGGCGAAGATATTCCGTTCTGGCTTCAAGTATCGAAAAGCCGGTGTGACATTGAACGGTCTGGAGTTGGCAGAACTCGTTGCGAAACGGCTTTGGGAAGATGCCTGTTATGAACGGCATCGGCGGTTGATGCTGGCGGTTGATCGGCTCAATGGGCGGTTTGGGCGTGACACCGTCGCTTGTGGTTTGTTTCCTTCTGACGATACATGGCGCGCTCGGTTTGCGATGCGCTCGCAGAGGGCAACAACACGATGGGCTGAGATTTGTAGCGCGAAGGCAAAATAGTGAGTTGGTGTGAAATTCCTTCCATGCCGGTCGGCGCTGACGTATAGTTCACGCCGGATTCAGCCAGATCGAATCCCCAGCTCGCCAGTCCAGTCCTATGCCAGAGCGAGCGGAAATAGATGCCCCGCACAATCAACGGAAAAGAGTGGCTGCTGCTGAAGCCTTCTGCGAAGCGAACGTAAGGCGCCGTGATCGTGATCAACT
>CAYLJQ010000090.1:0-15152 GCA_964383955.1 uncultured Heliomicrobium sp.
AGTGCCTGCGTTGTATCCTTCGTACAACATCACATACCGATTGCCGATTTTGTAAACCTGATGCCATTCAATGTACTGGGATTCGGGCGCAGCCGTCAGCAAATCTGCGCCAGGATGTTTCGTCCAATGTTTGCCGTCCGGCGAAGTTGCCAACCGAATTCCCGGCAAAACTGCTTTTGACGTGCGATATGAATAAAGCGAATACCATAATCCCTTTTCGCGGAAAACGGCTCCTTGCGAAACGTAGGTTTCATCGTCCCTGCCCTGGCCTTTGGGCGACAGAATCGGATTGCCTTCATAGCGTTTGATGTTGGCAGGTGTGATCTGACTGTACCCATCTTTGTCGACCGGACAGGTGGCCAGGCCGATTGCATCCGCTTGCGTCTTGAAATTGCTGCCGGTGTAGTAAATCCAGTATTCGTCCGTCGTTTTGTTGTAAATCACCGTATCCAGGCGAATCGCGGATTCTTCAAATGGAATGTTTGGATCGGCGCGAAAAATGGGATTCGCTTCGTCTTCGTGCCAGGTGAACGGATCAGACACTTTCGCCCATGCTTTGCCAATCGCTCCTCCGCTGCCGCCGAGCTTCATGCCGGAATAAAACATGATCAACTTCGTGGAATCTTTCGGATTGACCAGAATGCAGGGCTCATTGACCTGTCCGTCTTTCCAACCGCCTCCGCCGTAATTGATGATCTTTTTCGGGGCGGGCGAAACGCGTTGCGCTTGAATTGAAACGACCAACAATGCCAGCGAGCAGATCAGAATCGTGAGCCAAATCGCCTTCCGCTTATTCATAGCAAGACCTTTATCTCCAGGATTCATACAGATTTGCGTCAGTAACGTTCAGAACGGCGGTGACCAGTTTCTGCATCTGCTCGCGTTGCGTCCTGACGGATTTTTTGCGCAGGTCAACATACAGGTGCCGCTTCAAAAACGAAGGAATTTGTTTGGCTTCGGCTCCCGGCAGTAACGCGGGAATGACGCGTAGGCGGTTTGATGATCGGAAGCCGCCGTCCGCTTCGCGCTCGCTGAGTTCGATCAGTCGTTGGTAAACCGTGTGGTATTCCACCGTTTGCCAGCGGCCGATTCCCTGCGGACCGATGCAGACGATTACGGCTCCGGCCTGCTGAATCGCGCGTTCCAGCTTTTCCTGCACGACGTCACCGGGTAGCAGCCGTTCTTCATCAATCCAGGCCAGCAGCCCCATGTCGCCAAGTTCCTGCCCCAGTTCGCGCACAGCCGACTTGTCTTGGGAGTTGTGGCAAAGGAACACGTCGAAGGCTCCATCCTTTCGGCGCTCGTCAATCGTTGTAGCCAGCCCCGCCAACCTCTGACCGGTCTGGGCTTGACGGTCAATTTCTTTCAGCCGCGTATCGGCCTGCTGCGACTGTTCGACCAAATCGTCGAGCGGGAAGCGCGCGCCGCACGCAGAGCAAACGACGAAGTCTCTCCCGTTCTTCCGAGCTGCGAGCACTGCTTGCGGATCAATCGTCAAGTTGTCTTCGCTGCAATGGTAAACCCGCTCAGCTTCGATTGATCCGCCAAAGGCCATCGCTTCAAGCTGGCTGTTGATGTAGCGCAGGAACAGGCTTTTGGAGACGGCGCGCGCGTTATCGTCGAAAAACACGGTCAGGCGGCCAAGCGAATCATCCTCTTTGTCCGGGTAATCCACGGCCAGTCCGCAGATGCGACCGCCGTCGTGTATGGCTTTGAAGATCGCGGCGTTGCGGTGCAGCGTTTCTCTCTCGAATTCCATCGAGTAAATCAGCCGCACCACCAGCGAAGCGAAAATGCCGCGCACGGGACCGTGAAAGCGGAACCGCACCGCCAGCGAATAACCGCCCGGATAATCCGGCAGGTCTTCGCGCAACTCAGCGGGAAACACGAGAAGAGTTTTACGCTCCTGAGCAGCCGTTTCCCGTATCGCCAACCCGCGAGAGAGCGATTCTTCGACCGACGCCAAGAGCAGTGTCTGCTCTTCCTTTTTCCGCCCTTTGGCCAGCGGCCGGTCGTCGTCCATCTTGAACTTCCCTTTGCGGGCGTCGTCTTCCCACAGAAAGCCCAGTCCGTCTGGTTCGGCCCGAGCAGCCTGCGTCAGCCAGCCGCAATAATCGTCCAGCAATTCCGGTTGCAACAGCACCCAATCACCAAACGACAACCGCCGAATCAACCCAGTCGTCTCAAGTTGCTGCAAGCACGCGTCGAACACCGCACGCGTGATCTTGGTTTGGCCCGTCTTGGGTTTCTTGGCAGGGTTCATCAGTTCGCGGAACATTACGTCAGTTTCTTCGACAATCATGCCTCGGCGTTTCTGTTCAACCAGGAACGCTTTTGTGATTTGAAATTCGCTGGTTCGGGTGACGGCGGGCAGGTTATCCCATTGGATTGCTTCGCAAAGCGCGGCCCGCAGTTGCTCGACTCCGTCGCCACGTTTGGCGCTGGTTTCGAAGTAACCATCGAAGCCGTAACGTTTGAGGATTTGGTCAATGCGAGTCTGGCTGACCGCTGGCCCGCTGCGGTCAATGCGCGAAGCAACAAGGAACTTTTTCAGCGGAAAGGTCTCGCTCCGTGCGGCGTCCAGCGCCCGCGCCCAATACGACACGCCGCCGAAGGGTTCGGTTTCGCTACGCGCGTCGAACAACACCAGCGCGACAGCCACTTCGCTGAGGTGTAGTTGATGCACCAGCCGGTATCCCGGCTGTCCTGCTAGATCCCAAAGCAGCGTCTCGCGAGTTTCAGCAACTATGGAATTGGCATCCCGCTTGGCATCGGCCACCGCCGCCTTGTCGGCTGCCTGGGGAGCCGCATCCATCGTCCAGATATGCCGTCCGTGGGATGATTCTGTGGCACGGAACTTCCGGCCCGCCAATACCAATCCCAGCCCCGACTTCCCAACACTCGTGTTCCCCACCAGCACCACCTTGGCATTGCGATAATGCACGTCCGCAAGGGACAGTCCAGATTGTTGCTTTGAGGCGGATTTGAACGCCAGGGAACCTTTTCCGCCACGCCCCAGCAGCACGTCGTAGTGCAATTCCCAGAGGTGAATCAGCCGACATCGGTCGTCTTCCGGCGTGCCTGGTTCCGAGCCAGCGGTGGCAAGCAAGGGCAGCGTGGGATGAAAAGCGAGCGCAGGATGCCCCCAGCCATGCTTGCCCATTGATGGCTCTGGGATGACTGCGACCGTCTCCCAGGTCTCGCAGTTCCACAGGCGAATTGTATTATCAGCGCTTTTCGACGCTAGCAGACGCCCGTTCGGAGAAAAGGCGACAATATGAACATGCGCAGTATGCCCTTCGAGCGTACGGAGCAGCTTACCGCTTCGCACTTCCCAGAGCTTCACCCTTCTGTCAACACTTCCACTGGCCAGCGTCCCACCCAGTGGATCAAACGCCACGCTCCAGACCATGCTCTTGTCGCTTTCGAGCGTGCGAAGCAACTTACCGCTTCGCACTTCCCAGAGCTTCACCGTCTCGTCAAGACTTCCGCTGGCCAGCGTCCCACCCAGTGGATCAAACGCCACGCTCAAGGTATAGCCCTTGTGTCCTTCGAGCGTGCGGAGCAGCTTCCCGCTTCCCGCCCTCCAGAGCTTCACCGCCTTGTCAACACTTCCGCTGGCCAGCGTCCCACCCTGCGGATCAAACGCCACATTCAAGACATAGCTCTTGTGTCCTTCGAGCGTGCGGAGCAGCTTCCCGCTTCCCTTCTCCCAGAGTTTTACCGTTCCGTCATGACTCCCACTAGCCAGCATCTCACCCTCTGGATCA
Source organism: uncultured Heliomicrobium sp. (assembly GCA_964383955.1). Taxonomy (GTDB): domain Bacteria; phylum Acidobacteriota; class Blastocatellia; order RBC074; family RBC074; genus RBC074. Next base: position 3,771 of record CAYLJQ010000090.1, read on the forward strand.
AACGCTACGGTAGAGACCCAAGTTTTGTGCCCTTCAAACGTGCGAAGCAACTTGCCGCTGCTCACCTCCCAGAGCTTCACCGTCTTGTCGTGACTTCCGCTGGCCAACATCTCACCCAGCGGATCAAACGCTAAACTTGTGACGAAGCCTTGATGCCTTTCGAGTGTGCGAAACAGTTTCACGCCCGGCGGCAACTCTGTCCGCAATTCTTCCTCCGCCCGCGGCAATTGCTTTTCCTGATTTTTGTTTGCCATACGATTCAAAGTGGTTCACACCGCATCGTCACGGCGGTGGAAGTTGGTTGATAACGCTCAAGAATGGCTCAATCGGCCAGCATTCGAGCGACGGCGGCTGCCACGTGAATTTTGGTGGTGTCTAAAAACGGAAAGTCATCCTGAACAGCTTCGCGGAGAATGATCGGCAATTCGGTCCCGCCCAGAATCAGCCCTTCAATTCCCGACGATTGTTTGAATCGCTCCAAAATCGCCAGCAAAGCCTGGCGCGTTTCATCCAGAAATACGCCGTTGATCAGTTCGCCCATATATTTCGTGTGGATGAAATTCTGATCGTCGGCTTCCGGCGTTACCAGCGAGATTCCCTGCCGCGCAAAGGTGTCGGGATAAAATTTGCCCTGCATCGTGAAGCGCGTGCCGAACAAGCCGACTTTTTTCAGCCCCATCGCTTTTGCTGCGTCGCATGTCGCTTGCACAATGCTAAGCAGCGGAATCGGCGACCGCCGCTCCAATTCGTCAAAGACAATGTGCGGCGTGTTCGAAGCCAGCAGCGCGAAATCGGCTCCGGCGCGTGCCAGCTTTTGGATTTCCACGGTCAGAATGTCCGCGATTTCCGCCAGCCGATTCGCCGTGATCAGTTCGATCATCTGTTTCAGGTTGACGCTGTTGATCAGCAGCGACGGATAGTTTCCATCCGATTCCTGCTGGCGGTAAGACTCGATGATGAAACTGTAGTATTCGATGGTTGATTCCGGCGCGATGCCGCCGATGATTCCTAGTGTTTTCATTCGGTGAATCCCTTGGGGGAAATAAATATTAGGAGCGATTGGCTCTGGGAAACAACCTGCCTGACAGGAAGGCGGCGATTGGCATTGCGACCGCAATCAGCAGCCAGGACGCCAGCGGAACAACGATAAACCGGAATGCGGGCTGCGGCCTGGTTGGCCCCAAAGCAACATCTCCGTAAAGGGTCAACGATGCCAGAGAAAGAACCAGCATCAGTCCATAAAGCGTCGCACAGGTCAGATCCGCCCAACGCCGCGAAACGCTGTGAGCCAATAGAAGGGCCACAAACGGCGAAAGCACCCAGATCGCGAACAGAAGCATCAGGAAAAAGGAACTGTTATGGCTCCCTACACGAAGCATAAAACCAAACGAACCGATGGCTCCGGTCACGACCACAATTAAGGCCGCTGCGCGCAGAGAACCCAGAAACCCGCTTTCGCGCTGTTCCACATTTCCCTTCGAAGTTCTCTGACGGGGTTTTCTGTTCATTGCTGTCTCCTGTTGCCTGACGAATATCAGCGCACAAAACGTTCAGAACCCATTCGGGCATTCCGTTTATCAACTTGCAGAAAGGCGCAGGCAGTGAATGTTTGACCGCACTTGTGCATTAACCGGCACGAAGCTTCGCCACCAGGGTCGCCAATCCTTGCAAGACAAAATAGCCCAACGAAGAATAAACCAAAGCGAACTTTACTCCGGCGCAGAATCCAGCCAGCCGAGCCTGAAAATCGCTGCCGCCCGTGTCGAGCATGTGAAGCAGCGCCAGATTCTCAATTGCGTCCAACGGTCCCGCCAGCAACACTGCCCATGAAATGAACATCCCGATTGCAGCCATCTTGTTGAAGCTGGAACCAGCCAGCATCGCACAGGCCAACGAGAGCGCCAGCGGATAAAACACCAGAAAGCCGAAATCCAACAGCAGTTGCTGTCGCGCCGTTTCTTTGATCTTTCCCCACGAATTCAAAATAGAATCGGCTTCCGGTTTCGTCCATGCAAATTCATAGGACAGAATGCCTTCGGGAGCGCTGGAGGTGCGAAGCGGTTTCCCTTGGTTGGTCAGCTTGATGGCAAACAGAACAGTTCCAACCAACAGGGCTGCAAACAGCGGCCATCGGTACGATGCAGTGAGCCAGACAAACGGGTGTGACATAGTGAAGTCTCCATTTTGATCAGCCGACAGGATACGGACCTTCTGAAAATTTCTGAGCGTGGTAGCCTTTTGCTCCCACGGCGCGGGCCAGCGGGCTGCGCGGATCATCTTCCGCGATCAAACTGTCAAGCACGTGCCGAAAGTCATAGCGCGGATGCCAGTCCAATTCCTTCCTGGCATTTTCGTTGATGTACACCCGTTCGATGCTGGGGAACATCTTCCAGCCTCGGCGGGCGTATTCTTCCTCGTAATCAGGGAATAGGCGCTTCACGACGTCCGTAGCATTCGCCCGCAAGTTCGCCAGATCGCTCTGAGTAAAAGGCGTGGTCGCGCTGATGATGTAGCGTCCGAAGCCGATGGCGGGCGCTTTTTCAAGCGCAAGCAGGTGCGCACTGACGACGTCCGCAACATCCACGCGGCGGTAGAGAAATTCGTTGGCTTTGACGTTGTCATTGTCGTACGCCTGCCGCGTTTCTTTACTGTCGTCCTCTTCGGGGAAAAAGCGCGAGGTTCGCAAGATCAAACACGGAAGCTGCTGGTTCCGATGAAACAGTTGGCATAAGTCTTCCGCCGCGACTTTGGTGACGCCATAAATGTTTCTGGGGATGGGCCTGACGTCTTCGGTCACCCAGGCTGCAGGAGCACCAGCAGACGGCGTCAGTGCGGTGCCAAAGGCGCTGGTCGTGCTGGTGAAGATGAACGCTTTCAGGCTGGCCAATGCCGCTTCTTCCAGCAGATTCAGCGTGCCAGTGATGTTTGTATCAATGAAATCTTGCCGGCTATGCGTGGCAACGTGCGGTTTGTGCAGGGTCGCGGTGTGGAAAACGGCTTCGACGCCGTTCATACAAGCTTTGACAAAATCTCGGTCAACAATAGATCCGACTTTGTCCGTGAAGTCGGAAGGAAGAATGTCTACGCCGACGACTTCGTGGTGCGTGTTTTTCAGTGTGCGAACTAAGGCTTCGCCCAAATGGCCACTGCTGCCTGTCACCAAGATTTTCATACGCTTTTCGCCTGTGCGGGATTCAACATCGAGAACCTGCGACGGTAGAGACGCAAAATTTTGCGTCTCTACGTGGACTGATACGGCTTTGCTGCGGGCGGAGTATAGTTTCGCCCCTTAAGGTGGGGCAATTGTTTTCTGACAGACTCACTACCCGGGAAGAACAGCTAAGACTTAATGGGGACGGGGTTAGTTCCTGCCGACAACAGCGCACGAAATGCGCCCGGCGTGGTTCCGCTAAATCGTTTGAAAATGCGCGTCAAATGGCTTTGATCGGAAAAGCCTGCGGCCTGGGCAATTTCAATTAGCGGCAGTTCCGGGTTTCCCAACTGGCGGGCGGCAAATTGAACACGGAGTTGCTGTTGATACTCGCCGATGGTTTGGTGGTGAAACTGGCGGAACACCGCCGCCAGATGCACCGGATGCACGCCGGCTTCGGCGGCCAAATCGCTGGTCGTGATGTTCTGTTGAAAGTCAGCGTGCAACAGTTCAACAACTCGATTTAACCAAATCGGAGGCCGCTTTTCGTTTGGCAGTTGCTGCCGCGTCGCAATGGCCAGCATTTCCAGCATTACGCCTTCGATTACGAGCGGCGAAGCCAGTTGCGCTTCCCGGTGTTCTCGATACAGCCGCATAGCCAGCCAAACCAGTTCCCCGCCATTTGCGTCGTACAGCGATTCCGGCACAGCGGCAAATTCGCGCACCCGATCCAGCCAGGAGTTTTGGACTTCGACGGTGAAAAATTTGCCGCCTTTATGGCCAATTTCGTCGCGGTGAGAAATTCCCGGCGGATGCCAGGTGATGGTCATTGGGTCGTAATGAATCGTTCGGGTTCTGTAAAACTCCTGGTACGCGCCGTCCAGCAACAGGCTGAAAAATCCCAATTCGTGCGAATGCGGTGGAATCAACTTCCCTTCGTTGTGAACCAAGTCGGAAAGAATCAGTCCCGCAACCTGTTGTTTGACAGCCGAATGGCCATAAAACTGTCCCGGATTCAGGTGCGAGCTGCGGTCGGTGTTGGATTTCTGTTCGGCCATAGCGATGCTGCATACGTTCGGCTTCCCTTTCCTGTTCAACCTACCTTTGATTCGTTCAATACAAACCATCGGGCTGAAGGTTAAGGTGACGCCCGTTTGAACCGTGATTCTCCTGCTAACCGATTTCACCACATCGAGGATTTGAACGATGAAAAGAAGAGAGTTTGTCGTTTCCAGTTCATTTGGCCTGATGGCGCTGGCAACCGTCACTTTGGGCCAAGACAAGAAACAATACGTTTGTCCGCCCTGTGGTTGCAGCCACGATGGCGAAGTTCATACCGAACCCGGAACTTGTCCGGTCTGCAATATGGCATTGGTCGAAAAGACTCCGGCAATGAGCGAAGTGACGGCCATTCCAAGCTTTTTGAAGCTGACTGGCAATGTTTGGACCGGCGGACAGCCGACGATGGAACAACTGGCAAAGCTAAAGGAAGGCGGCGTCAAAGTCATCATCAATTTGCGCCCGCACAGCGAACACAATGGCGAGCGCGAAGCAGCAAAAGTGAAAGAATTGGGCCTCGCCTATTTCAACATTCCGATTGTATTCCGCGAACCTCAGCCGGAAGACGCGGACGATTTCCTGAAACTTACCGACGAACAACTGAAAAACGGGCCGGTCTTTATCCACTGCGCCGCGGCTATTCGCGTCGGCGCGTTCTGGATGATCCGCCGCGTGCTGCGCGACGGATGGGAATTCGACAAAGCGCTGGAAGAAGCCAACAAAATCGGGCTTCGCAATCAAGCGCCCTTGATCGAATTCGCCAAAGGCTACATCGAAAAGAACAAGAAAAAATAGACAGGGAACCAGATCAACGCGAAGAGGGGTTCGCAATAGCGCGATTTGAGTCGCTGCAAGTTGGCGTCTTTGCGTTGGAATCGGTTCTGTGGAGGAAGCTATGAAGTCTATGCTTTCGCTAGCCGTCTGCATTCTGCTGGCTGGGTCGGCGTTTGCTCAAAACTGGCCGTCGTTTCGTGGTGCGCAAGCTTCGGGAGTTGCCGATGGCATGAATCCGCCGACAACCTGGGACGCTGAAAAATCCGTCAACATCGCCTGGAAAACGGCGATTCCAGGTTTGGCGCATTCCAGCCCTATCGTCTGGGGCAATCGCGTTTTTGTCACCACGGCAATCAGCAGCAATGAAAACACGCCGTTCGAACATGGATTGACGGACACGGCAGCCGCAGCCAAAGACACTACAAAACACAGTTGGCGCGTGTACTGTCTGGACAAAACCTCCGGCAACATTCTGTGGGAAAAAACCGTTCACGAAGGCCCGCCAAAAGTCAGCCGCCACGTCAAAGCCAGTCACGCCAATTCGACACCGGCAACGGACGGCAAATATTTGGTGGCGTTCTTTGGTTCGGAAGGACTGTTTTGTTTCGATCTGAACGGAAAGTTGCTGTGGCAAAAAGACCTCGGGCTGCTGGATGGCGGCTGGACTCCTACCAAAGGACTGATCTGGGGATTTGGCAGTTCGCCGGTGCTCTATAAAAATCTGGTGATCGTGCAATGCGACACGCAGCGCCAATCTTTTCTGGCGGCGTTCAACCTGAAAGACGGCAAACAGATTTGGAATGTGCCGCGTGAAGAAGACACATCGTGGGCGACGCCGACCATTAGTGAAAGCGGAACCCGCGCGGAGCTCATCACCAGCGGAACAAAGTTCTATCGCAGTTACGATCCGCTGACCGGCAAAGAATTGTGGCGATTGCCTACCGGTGTGGACGTGAAAATCCCTACGCCTGTGGTTGCGAATGGCATGTTTTATCTGGGCGGCGGAAGCGCGCACGACAAGCTGAGCTTTTACGCTGTTCGCGCCGGAGCAAAAGGCGAAGTCAGCGCCAAAGATGGCCTGGCCTGGGAAAGCACAGCGATCAAACCTCATGTGGTGACGCCGATTGTTTATGGAGATTATCTGTACACCGTCACCGATTCCGGCATCCTGACGCAGTTCAATGCCAAAACCGGTGAAGCCGGATTTCGCGGACGACTGGGACGCGGCAACGCGTTCAACGCTTCGCCCGTCGCGGCGGACGGCAGAATTTACTTTGCCAGCGAAGACGGCGATGTGTTTGTGATCAAAGCCGGAGAGAAGTTTGAATTACTGGCAAGAAATCCGATTGGCGAAGTGATGATGGCGACTCCGGCGATTACTGACCGAATGTTGATCGTTCGCGGGCAGCATCACGTTTTCGGGATCAAGGAAAAGTAACTGGCGAAGCAACAATTGGAATCAGAATTTTGCTGGCGCCAGCGGCTTCGCGAACGGCGTACACTTGCGCGGTATGCTTGCCGCTGGGGACATTGAATTGCTGAAGCTGAAAGCTGTACCCGTGATTTGGCCGGGTAGTCACGCCCGCCGTGACCAAATCTTCACGTGCGTGGTCAGCCAGTTGGCTGGCCACAAACTTTCCGTCAATGAAAAGCTGAACTTCCAGCGATTGTTCCGGCGACCAGGGATCATTCACCCAACCGGCGATGCGCGTTTGATCGGCCACATCAATCGCTCCGCGAAGCTGCGGGCTGAACGTTGAAAACGCCGCCAACGTCGCCACTACGCAAACCAGAATCACTTCGACAAAAGATTTGGCGATCACCGCTCGCAGCAGTTTTGCTGCCGTCACACTCTGCTCTTGCGTGTCCATCAACTTAACTTAGCCAGGAATCATCAAAGTGGAAGGGAAAACCCTGGATAAACACAGATCAACACGGATCATATTTTGGAATTATCTGTGTTTATCCGTGTTCATCAGTGGTTTCAGGTTTTGCCCAAATGCCGTTTGCGTTGATTTCAGGTGAACTCCCAATCAGCCTTGAGCCTGAATCATCTTGTGCGCCATCGCGGCCAGCGCGGCGACTCGCTTGTGAAAATCGGCAAAGCGCGTGTCCTGCGTTTGGCCCACGTGATAGCGATAGTAAATCTGCTGTATGACCACGGCCAGCTTGAACACCGCAAAGATGTGGTAATACGCGATGTTTGACACGTCACAGCCAGAACGCTCCGCGTAACGAGCAACAATTTCGTCGCGCGTCATCCACCCGGGCAGCATTGTCACGCTGCGCAAACTGTCGGCAAACAATTCTTCGTCATCGGCTTGCGGCCAGTAACAAAGCAACAAGCCCAGATCAATCAGCGGATCGCCGACCGTACACATTTCCCAATCCAGAATCGCCACCAGCCGCGTTGGGTCAGCGGCATCCAGCATCAAGTTGTCCAACTTGTAATCGTTATGAACCAATGTTGGACGTTCGGGATCGGCTGGCAACCGCTCGATCAACCAGCGTGCGGCTTCAGTCATTTCCGGCAGTTCGGATGTTTTGGATCGTTCCCAGCGGCCCGCCCAGCCTTCGACTTGCCGCTTGACGAAGCCAACCGGTTTGCCAATTTTGATCAGATCCGTTGTTTGAATATCCACCGCATGCAAATCGGCCAGGGTATCCACCAGGCTTTCGCTGATTTTGTGGCGCAGCGTCAGGTTGTCGCCAATTTCCGGCGGAACCGTTTGCCGTACAACAATGCCTCGCCGACGTTCCATCAGGTAAAACGGCGCGCCGATGATGGCGGTGTCTTCACAAAGCAGGTACGGTTTTGGAGCGAGTTTGAAGTGCGGATGAATCGCCGCCAGCAAGCGATATTCGCGCGGCATGTCGTGCGCCGTCGGAGCCACAGGACCAAACGGAGGCCTGCGCATGACAAATTCCAATCCGCCAAATTTCACGCAATACGTCAGGTTGGAATGCCCGCCGGGAAATTGTTCGACTTCAAATTTGGCGTTTGGATCGAACGGTTCACCGTCCAGCCGCGAAGGCAAATGTTCGTGCAGATACGCTTCCAGCGCAGTCCAGTTCAAATCTTCGCCGGAACGAATCGGCGCAGTGTCTGTAGATGTTGGCATAATCGTTAGCAAAACGAATTCGCCATTAACCATCCGCCATTATGAATTACCGGACGGGGAAACTGTTTTCCCGCTGTCGAATAATGGTCAATGGGTAATGGCTGATGGGTAATGTGTCGCCTTATTTCATAAAACCGCTGCGACCGCTGAATTGCGAACTGAGTGTATCATTCAGCGGATCGTCCAGCGCAAGCAGCCAGCGCAAATCTTCATCAAGGCGCTGTTGAACCTGCTGGCTCAACAGTTGTTTTTGATACTGCTGTTGAGGCTGGTCGCGACGGCAGTAAAAACTGTGCAGCGCCAGTCGCGGCTTGCCGGTTCTGTTCGCAGTTCCGCCGTGCCACAGATGCGTGTTCATCACGACAACAGTTCCGGCTTTGCCAAGCACTAATTTTTCGTCGGGATGTCTGGCAACCGGATCAGTCAAAACTTCCTGCGGCAATTTTCCTGATCGGTGCGTTCCGGGAACGTACCGGGTTGCGCCGTTTTCTTCGGTGAAATCGTCCAGCATCCAGATAATGTTGCAGACCGTGTTGCCTGCTTCATCCGGCAACGCTCCGGCGTCGCAATGCAGCGGTTGCACCGTGGATGTGTTCGGTCTGGTCGAACGCGCGTTCAAACTACTCAGCTTGAATTCATCGCCAAGCACCTGGCGAACAGCCGCTAGCAACTTCGGTTCGGAAATCGCGCGCTGAAAAACGTCCCCGTAATTGACCAGATTGGCCAGCCGATCTGCATCCGGCTCTTGTTTGAATTCCGCGCCAGCCTGTTCGCCCAGTTCGTCAAACAGTTCGGCGATACGATGGCGCAATGCAGGAAGCAACTCCGGTACAGCCAGGTTTTCCAACACCAGAAAGCCTTCTTCCTCCAATTGCCGCCGTTCTACCTCAGTCAGTTCAAAATTGAATCGCTTCATTATTCGTGGTTTTGCCCTTTCAAAACACTTGTTACAAAAGCTTTCAACAGGAAACGGTGCTGCGTATGGATACGCTGACGCAGGTTTCGTTTGAAAGGGAGGGCCAATATCTTCCCTCACATTGCCGTTAACGCGCGAGATTGCAACATTTATAAAGATAGAAAACGCGCCCGTCACTATTCGCCTGCCTGCTCCAGCACTGCGTCAATAACAGTCTGGCTTAAACTAAATCCTTGTTGATGCAGCGTTTCAACGACTGGCCGGATGGCGGGCAATAATCCAAGCTGTTTGGCTTTGAGAAGAATTCCCAGGGTGCCGATTTTCTTAACGCCAAGCTGATCCAGTTTGCGCCGTCCCTTGCGCTCGTCCATCAATACCCAATTTGCGTTTAGTTCGCGCGCCAGCACAATCGTTTCGGCTTCGCCCACATCCAATTCATCAAGAAGCACTTCGACGGCTAAACGGTCTTTGACGCTGACAACCTTGATCCAATCGGCGGCTGGGATTGGGTATTTTACGCCGCCAGCCGAATAAGCTTCATCGTACACTGCTTGGGAAATATGGATTTCGCTGAAAAGTTTGCGCAATAACGAGAACTGCTGAACGCTGGTCAAGCCAATCAATGGCGTTGTATTTGAAACGACAATCATTGCGCGCCTTTCACATCCAACGCTTCAATCGCCGCAAACTCATCTACCAGTTCTTCCGCTGAGTAATTCACGTAAGCCACTCCACGTGCGCGCAAGAGATGGAGGAACTCGACACGCGAAAGGTTCAACAGCGATGCGGCTTTGCCGGAAGAAATCCGGCCTTCGGTGAAAGACGACAGCGCCAGCCATTCCAGCACGCGACGTTGAATCTCGGTGCGATCAAACCCTAACAAACTGAATGCGTCCGGTACTTGTATCTCGACAGTCATCTCGGTCATAGCGTCACTCCTTGCGTGTATTCTATCGAAAGTCTTCCTTCATTGACTATCCTTGTTTCAGTCGTCAAACCGGAACAGCCGCAAACAATCAATCGAAAGGTCGAACAAGTGCGTGCAGCCCGAAGCGCCGCCGACTTGATCAGCGAACTGGCGGATGAATTCTGCGGTCACTTGCAAACCGTTCAAGCCCGGCGTCCGCTGGTGAGGGTCTTCGCAAATACCGTGATACGGAACTCGCAAGCCGCGACTTTGAGCGTTGGAAATGACGCCCTGGTAGGAAAGGTCGAAATTGATTTTGATGTCGTGAATGCGGTCTTGCATAAAGCTTTCGCATTCGTAGCCGTGATTGGTCAGATTGACGGAAAGGCTTTTGGTGCGCCAGAAAACGCGTTTGTCGCCAGGTTTGGGCTGTGTCAGCGCAGAATCAAATCCACATAAGACTTCTTGTTCCGCGAACAAGGCTTCGGTTTCGTCGCGGTAGGCGTAACAGGAATTGCCAAGATTCATGTATTCGCGATCTTTTTGCCAGGCGATGTAGGCGGCTTCGGTCGTGCCGCTTTCGGCGTACGGAAACTGGGCTTCGAATTCCGGCGTGTACTGATACACCTGCTGCGCAACGCGCGCCATGTCAATCGCCATCAGCAAATGCTCGTTTGCTCCGGGCAAATCGCCAAGCGCCGAAACGATTCGTTTCGAAAATCCGCGCCCGACTTTGACACCGGCAATGTCCGAATAGCGGCTGCACAGTTCCGGGTCAAAGTCGGCTTTGTCACCGGCAATTTGCCGGGCCTCGGCTTCGATGACTTCGTAATGGGGCGTGCGAACTTTCCAGGTATGTTCAAACGCAAAGCGATGATCGCTCATCACGCCGCGCACGAAGATTTCGTTTTCCGCCGTCACGTCAATGTCGGCTTCAAAGGCTCGCAGGTAACTCGCAGAGGAAAGTGGAATAGGAAATCTCATAACCCGCTAAATGTAATACCGCGTCAGCCATTCCGCCACACAAGCCGGTTTTTCGCCGCCTTCGCGTTCGATGGTAATACCCCAGGTCAGTTGTTGGCCTCCGGTAAAATCTTCCAGATTTTGCAACACCACGCGCGAACGGATTTTCGATCCGGCGGGGACGGCGGAAACAAAACGGACTTTGTTCAAGCCGTAGTTGATTCCCATTTTGACGGGCATTTTGACTTGAACGGTTTTGGCCATCAGTTCCACCATCAAGGACATGGTCAGAAAGCCGTGGGCAATGGTGGTGCCGTACGGCGATTCTTTTTTGGCGCGTTCGACATCAATGTGAATCCACTGGTGATCGCCCGTTGCTTCGGCAAACTGGTTAATGCGTTCCTGCGTGACTTCCAGCCAATCGCCGACGCCGACTTCCTGGCCGACCAGGGAACGCAATTCTTCCAAACTGTTGATCTCTCTTGCTGGC
>CAYLJQ010000091.1:0-15005 GCA_964383955.1 uncultured Heliomicrobium sp.
ATGTTTTTTGTATTGCCAAGGCTGACTTTTGACAGCTTGAAGGACAATCGCCTAGACTGCGCCGGTCATTGCGACAGGTCATCAACAAGCTAATGACCATTTGAGATTCGACGTGGCGATTTCAGCGACTTGCTCCACGGAAAAAACTGCTAACGAGCGTTCACGAGTTCCAAAGTTTCAATGGAAACCCTGGCGTTGCTTTAGCGCCGGGGTTTTTGCTTTGGAGTCAGTACCGCGCGCGGTAGCAAGCGGCAAGCAGGTCGACGGCGCTCCCTACCGGTCGCGGTACTGACCCGGAACCTAACCTACAAAAAACAGAAGGAGACGATACATGGCTGACGAGACTCCCAACTATCAATTCAACACCCTTGCAGTTCACGGCGGACACGACGGCGATCCGGCGACGAAAGCCCGCGCGGTTCCGATTTACCAGACGACTTCGTACCTGTTTGACAGCGCCGAACACGCGGCCAGCCTGTTTGGTTTGCAGGAATTCGGCAACATCTATTCGCGCATCATGAATCCGACGGTGGATGTGCTGGAAAAACGCATTGCGGCGTTGGAAGGCGGCGCGGCTGCGCTGGCGTTTTCTTCGGGGCAGGCGGCGCAAACGCTGGCGATTTTCACACTGGCCAATGCCGGAGACGAAATTGTTTCGACCACTTCGCTCTATGGCGGAACGTACAACCTGTTTCATTACACGTTGCCGAAGCTGGGCATCACGGTTCGTTTCGTTGACGCTGAAGATGAAGCTGGTTTGCGCGCGGCCATCAATGACAAAACCAAAGCCGTTTACACCGAAACGGTAGGCAATCCGAAACTGGACATCGTTGACATTGAAAAGCTGGCAAAGATCGCGCACGAAAACGGCTTGCCGCTGATGATTGATAACACGACGCCTTCGCCCGCGCTTTGCCGCCCGATTGAACACGGAGCCGATATTGTCATTCACTCACTGACGAAATTTGTGGGCGGCCATGGCACATCCATCGGCGGAATCATCGTGGATGCAGGCAAGTTTGACTGGAAAGCGTCGGGGCGATTTCCAGGCTTCACGACGCCCGATCCGTCATACCACGGATTGGTGTACGCGGATGCTTTCGGGCCGCTGGCGTTTATTTTGAAAGCTCGCGTCGAAGGATTGCGCGACGTTGGCGCGTGTTTGTCGCCGTTTAATGCCTTCCTGATTTTGCTGGGAGCTGAAACCCTGCATTTGCGCATGGAACGCCATTCGCAGAATGCCTTGGCAGTGGCCGAATACTTGTCGAAGCATCCTCAGGTGGAATCCGTCAATTACGCCGGATTGGAATCCAGCCCTTACCACTCGCGCTTGCAAAAATACATGCCGAACGGCGCAGGCGCGCTGGTGACGTTCAACATTCGCGGAGGACTGGAAGCAGGGAAGAAGTTCATCAATTCGACCAAACTGTTTAGCTTGCTGGCCAACATCGGCGACGCTAAATCGCTGGTCATCCATCCGGCTTCGACCACGCATTCGCAATTGAGCGAGGAAGAGCAGGCTTCGACTGGGGTAACGCCGGGCTTGGTTCGCCTTTCCGTCGGCATCGAAGACATTCGCGACATCATCGCCGACATTGAGCAGGCGCTGAAAGCTGCGGCGTAGATAACAAGACTTGCTGGCAGGAAAATGGGGGCAGAAAAATTATACCTGGCAATTAAGGGTTTATTTTTTTCTGCCCACATCTTTCTGCCAATGTTGATTGCTTATGATCCAGCCAACTTACGAAGGCGATTTCATCTTCGCCACCAATCAAGTTTTCCAGCTTTTTTCCGGTGGATCGCTGCAACCTGTCACGTTGCATTACGCGGTGTACGGCAAGCTGAATGAACGCCGGGACAACGCAATTCTGGTTTGTCATGCGCTGAGCGGTTCGGCTCGCGCGGCAGATTGGTGGTCGCAATTGTTTTGGTCGCCGGAAAACCCGGAAGGCGTCTTTCATCTGGAACGCGATTTTGTCATTTGCTCGAACTTGCTTGGATCGTGTTATGGCTCGACGGGGCCGTCGGCCATCAACCTATCAACAGGCAGACCGTTTGGCTCGGAGTTTCCGTTGGTGACGGTGCGCGATTGGGTGCGAACGCAATCGTTGTTGCTGGATCATTTGCAGATTGACACTTTGCGGGCAGTGATCGGCGCTTCGATTGGCGGGATGCAGGCGATTCAATGGGCGATTGATTTTCCGCACCGCGTTGCGCGGTGCGTCGCCATCGGAGCCGCTCCGCTGACGGCGATGGGGTTGGCGCTGAATCATTTGCAGCGTCAGGCGATTTTCAACAATTCGAAAACCGGTTTGGCGACGGCGCGGGCCATCGCGATGTTGTCGTATAAATCCGATGAACTGTTTGACGAGCGCTTTGCCCGCCGCCCGAACCGCAACGGCGAAAACCCACAGCATTCGCTGATGGAACGGTATGACATTGCCGGGTACCTGGATTATCAGGGCGAAGTCTTCACGCAGAGGTTTGACGCGAATTCATACTTGTCTATTACCAAAGCGATGGACAATTTTCATCCGGCGGTCGGGTACGAATCCGAAGCTGACGCTCTGGCCAGAATCAAAGCGCGAATGTTGATGGTGGGCATTTCGTCTGATTGGTTGTTTCCTCCCGGCGAGGTCCGCAGCTTAACCGAACGAATGGTTGCCGCCGGAGCTGACGCCGAATATGCGGAAATTATTTCCAACCACGGCCACGATGGATTTTTGGCGGAGCCGCATTCGTTGTTGCCGTTGATTCAAAAAGCTCTGGATACAGTACCGCGCGCGTAAGCAAGCGGTTCTTTGTGAAGGCTGCCGCTTGCTTATGCGCGCGGTACCGTACCACTGTTATGCAACTGCCAACCTCACTCCGTAGCGCCATTGAGCAAGAATTATCAAGCGTCAGTTTCGGTTCGCTGACCGCCGCCGCCACTGAGCTTTCCGAGCGTTATCGCCAGCAACGAAAAGCCGACAGATTCATGACTACCGAAGCGCATCGGCTGGCTTATATGGCGGTGCGAATGCCAGCGACCTTTGCAGCCGTCAGCAAGGCGCTGGAATCCGTTCGCAATTTATTGCCGGATTTTCGGCCGGAAAGCCTGCTGGATTTAGGGGCCGGAACCGGCGCGGCAGCCTGGGCTGCGGCGGAAGCATTTGATTCGCTGCGGCTGTTTTCGTTGATCGAGCAAGACAGCAGATTGATTGAACTTGGCCGCAAGCTGGCACAGGAATCTGAACAGGGATCACTTCGGTCTGCTGATTGGAGCTTGGCGAATTTGAACAGCGTGAAAGAATTCCAGCCACACGATTTGGTCGTCTGTTCGTATGCGCTGGGCGAAATTGATACTGCTGCGGCCAGCAAAATTGTCAAAGCCGCGTGGCAATCCGCCGGACATCTTTTGATCGTTGTCGAACCCGGAACGACCAAAGGCTTTGCGATGGTTCGCGCTGTCAGGAATCAGTTGATCGAAGCAGGAGCATTTCTGGCCGCGCCTTGTCCGCATTCCAATGTTTGCCCTATGCCGCTGGATGAAACGGATTGGTGTCACTTTTCGGCGCGCTTTGATCGAACGCAACTTCATCGGCGACTGAAAGGCGGCTCGCTGGGATATGAAGACGAAAAGTATTCTTACATTGTTGCGTCGAAACAGCCTGTTACGCCCGAAGCCGCGCGCGTTGTTCGCCATCCGCTACGCCAACCTGGATTTACACAGCTTCAGCTTTGCACGCCGGAAGGGCTGCAAACTCTTTCCATCACCAAACGCCACAAGGAAGCCTGGAAGCGCGCGCGGAAAACTGATTGGGGCGATAGCTTTGCCAGGGATTGAGACGCGAATGCAAACTAGACAGGATGAACAAGATGAAACAGGATGGGTATTCCAATCTGGCGCTTATCCTGTTGAATCCGTGTCAATCCTGTCTAGATTTTTTTGAGGAGATCACCGAATGATCGAGCTTGATGGCGAGTCGCTGTCGCTGGCGCAAACCGAAGCCGTTGCCAATGGTGAACAGGTTTCGCTTTCTGCCAGTTCGCGCGAGCGAATGGAAAAGTCGCGCCGCTTTGTTGAACAAATCATCGAGCGCGGCGATGTCGTTTACGGCATCAACACGGGTTTCGGCGCGTTGTCGGAAGTCAACATTCCCAACGAAGAACTTCGCGAATTGCAGATCAATCTGGTTCGCTCGCATGCTTGCGGCGTAGGCGATCCGCTGCCGGAAAAAGTCGTCCGGGCAATGTTGCTTCATCGGGCGAATGTGCTGGCCAAAGGCTTTTCGGGATGCCGCCCGTTGATTGTCGAAACCTTGATTGCGATGTTAAACAACGGCGTTCATCCGATGATTCCGGCAAAAGGTTCGGTCGGCGCTTCGGGCGATTTGGCTCCGCTGGCGCATCAAGCGCTGGTGACCATCGGCGAAGGCGAAGCATTTTATTGCGGCGAACGAATGCACGGCGGTGACGCGATGCGTCAAGCCGGAATTGAACCCTTGCTGCTGGAAGCCAAAGAAGGATTGGCATTGCTCAACGGCACACAGGCGATGACGGCGGTTGGCGGTTTGGCGTTGGTGGATGCGGCGAAGCTGGCGAACGCCGCAGATGTGATTGGCGCGATGACGCTGGAAGCCTTGCGCGGAACTCCTGTGGCTTTCGACGAAAAGATTCACGCCGTTCGACCGCACAAAGGGCAGCGCGAAAGCGCGCGGCGATTGCGCGAACTGATCGAACACAGCGAAATCCGAGAATCGCATCGTGACAAAGCCGCCGACCCCAGAGTGCAGGACGCGTACGCGCTTCGCTGCATGCCGCAAGTTCACGGCGCTGTGCGCGACGCGCTGGAACACGCGCGGCAAATTGTCGAAGTCGAAATCAATTCAGCGACAGACAATCCGCTGGTATTTGCCCCGCACGGCAATCAAGCCGGAGAAGTGTTGTCTGGCGGCAATTTTCACGGCGAACCGGTTTCGCTGGCTTACGATTACGCGGCGGTTGCCGTGGCGGATCTGGCGACGATTTCTGAACGCCGTGTGGAGCGATTGGTCAACCCATCGCTTTCGGGCTTACCCGCATTTCTGTCGCCGCATCCGGGAACGAATTCGGGAATGATGATCGCGCAAGTCACCGCCGCAGCGTTGATTGCCGAAAATAATGTGCTGGCGCATCCGGCTTCTGTGTTTACGCTGCCGACTTCGGCGAACAAGGAAGACCACGTTTCGATGGGAATGACGGCAGCGCTGAAGCTGGCGCAGATTGTCAAAAACGTCGAAACCGTACTGGCGATTGAATTGCTTTGCGCGGCACAGGGGCTGGAATTTTTAAAGCCACTGAAGCCGGGTCCAAGGCTGGCTGAAGTGTATAGGCGCGTTCGCCAGCACGTGCCAGCGTTGGAGCGTGACGCCCAATTGTCCGTATTCATCGAATCGCTTGCGCCAGTGGTGCGCGAGCTTGGGTGAAGCTTTGCGACTTACCGAAAAGAAAATTTGTCCACGAAGCCACACGAAGAACCACGAAGACGGTAGGGATTTTTTCTTCGTGTCCTTTCGTGTGCTTTCGTGGATGTTTTATTTGATTATGCTCGGCGTGTTGCTGCCGACATGGCCGGTCGCTTCGCAACAATCGGCTGAGCAATTGTTGCGTCAGGCGCGCGCCGAATTCGATCAGCGCAAATTTGCCGAAGCAGCCGCCACCGCTCGGCGCGCGCGCGAAGCCGATCCGAAACTGATTGAAGCCTGGAAGCTCGGTGGGTTATCGCTTCAATTGACGCAGGCTTACGGTCAAGCCGAGCAAGAGTTTGAAGACGCGCTGAAGCTTTTCCCGAAGGACGCTGAATTGTGGTTTTACCTGGCGCGCGCGCAGTTTTTGCAATCTTCATTGGCGAAATCAGCCGCTTCGTCGCGCCGGGCGATTGAGTTGAAAGCCGATTCCGCCGACGCGCATACGCAACTGGCGATGACGCTGGACGCGATGAATGATTCCGAAACTGCGCTGCTGCATTATCGCCAGGCGATTGAACTCTGTCGGCGACAAAATCGGATTCAGCCAATCACCTTTCTTTACGCCAGCCAATTGCTTGTCAAACTTGGCCAATATGACGAAGCGGCTAAAGCGCTTTCTGAACTCATCTCCTCAAATCCGAAATCGAGTCAGGCATATCTGCTTCGCGGCGGAGCTTATGAAAAGCTGGGCAAGCTGGGCGAAGCCGGAAAAGATTATCAAGAAGCCGTGAGCCTGGATGGCAACGCGCAAGCTGGCGCCGCGCTGGAACGATTGAAAGCGGGAGTTGTCGCGATGGAGAGACGGAGGGATGGAGCGACAGAGAGACAAGGGGATAACGTGCGATTCAAGAATGTGGCAAAGGAAGCAGCCTTGGATTTCACGCTGCGGAATTCGGCTTCGCCGCGAAAGTATCAGGTTGAAACGATGACCGGTGGCGTGGCTGTGATTGATTTTGATGGCGACGGCTGGGAAGACATTTACTTCGTCAACGGTGCGGAATTACCCGCTAAGAAAAAAACTTCGCCGCAATTTTGGAATCGGCTGTATCGCAACAATCAAAAAGGCGGTTTTGTTGATGCGACTGAAACTGCTGGCATCAAAGGAGAAGGTTTTTCGATGGGCGCAGCCGTCGCTGATTACGACAACGACGGCGATGCGGATATCTTCGTCGCCGGAGTCAATCACAACATTCTTTACCGCAACGACGGCGGACGATTCAGCGATGTAACCGCCAAAGCTGGATTGACGAATGCAAAGCTCTGGTCGGTGTCGGCGGCGTGGTTCGATTTCGACAACGACGGCGACCTGGACTTGTTCGTTGCCAATTACTGCAAATGGCATCTGGACGCCGATCCTTACTGCGGCGCGCAAAAAGAAGGCTGGCGGACATATTGCTTCCCGGATAAATACGAAGGATTGCCGAATCAGCTTTTTCGAAACAATGGCGACGGCAGCTTCACGGATATTTCCGCGCCAAGCGGGATCGGCAAACACATTGGCAAAGGCATGGGCGTCGCTGTTGCCGATTACGACGACGATGGGTTGATGGACGTATTCGTCGCTAACGATACACTGCCGAATTTTTTGTTTCGGAATCTGGGTGGTGGAAAGTTTGAAGAAGTCGCGCTGTCGGTTGGCGTTGCCGTTACGGAAAGCGGTCGCCCGGTTTCCAGCATGGGCGTGGATTTTCGGGATTACGACAATGATGGGCGACCGGATTTGATTTTCTCGGCGCTGGAAGGCGAAACCTTTCCGGTGTTCCGAAATCTGGGGAAGGGCTTTTTCAGCGACTCCACCTGGCCAAGCGGCGTTGGTGCCGCAACAGCCAAACGCAGTGGATGGAGTTTGGGGCTTTTCGATTTCAACAATGACGGCTGGAAGGATTTGTTTGCGGTCAATGCGCACGTCAACGACAACATTGAACTGTACAACGAACAAACGTATCGCCAACCGAACAGCGTGCTGGCAAATTTGGGCAACGGAAAGTTTCGCGACGTGACAGCTTTGGCTGGCGCAGAGTTCCAAACCAAACGAGCGCATCGCGGAGCAGCGTTCGCCGATTTCGACAACGACGGGCGAATGGATGTGGTGACGACTTCGCTGAACGAACCGGCGGAGCTTTGGCGCAACGAATCAACAGGCGAAACCCACTGGCTGAAGCTGAAACTTGTAGGCGCGCGCAGCAACCGAGACGGCATTGGCGCAAAGATCAAACTGGTTTCTGCCGACGGCAAAATGCAGTTTAATCACGTCACGTCCAGCGTCGGTTACGCTTCCGCCAGCAGCCGGATTGTTCATTTCGGTTTGGGAAAAGAACGTTTGGTGAAGGAGATCGAAATTCGCTGGCCCAGCGGAATTGTGCAAACCTTGCCTGACGTGACATCCGGCCAGCTTCTGGAAGTTAAAGAATCCCCGATGAAGTAAGTATTCCGAAAAGGAAACAGCAAAGGCGCGAAAGAGAGATTTCACTCTCTTTCGCGCCTTTGTTTCGGGGGTGAGTTACTTGTTGCCAGGGTTAGAAGATGAACTTGAACCCTAGCTGGATGTGACGCGGATAAGCGACTTCGGTGTCACCCGCCAGACGCGGGAAGGTGCTGCCAAAGGTGCTGTCATCCGGGTTGTTGGTGAAGTTCCTGAAACGGTAGGAGTAAGTGTTCGTGAAGTTGAACATCTCAAACCTGAATTGGAAGCTCTTCGATTCGGTGATCTTGGTCGTTTTGTTGAACGACAGATCGGCGTTCGGCGGCGAGTGCAGCCGAACGGTCGAAGAACGGAACGAGGTGTAGCGCGGAACGAATCCCGACGCATTGCGACGAATCATGTCAATGTTCGCCAACGAACAACCCGTGAGGTTGGCGCTGTACGAAGTCAAAGACAGAGTGTTGTCGTTGTTGCGGCGCGCGGCGCATACCGAGCGGATGTTGGGATTTGTCTTGTCTTGATAGGTTCGCATTGCCCAAACCTGATCCGCGCCTTTCCATTGAATGTCTTTCAGGTAAGCATCCGGGTTGAGCCATTCGATTTCGCCGCTCAAATCCCACGGCCGACCGGATTGCCATTGCAGGATCAAGCTGGTTTGCCAACCACCGAAGAGCTTTTTGGCAAAGGCGTTGTTGAAGTTCAGGAACTTCTTGCCTGGGCCGAACGGCAATTGATACACGCTGCCAACCGTGAAGCGATGCGGGCGGTCAGTCAGATACAAACCGCGTTGTTCGATGTTCTTTTGCACATCGTTGAAACCCCACTCTTCAATTTGTTTGGCAAACGTGTAAGTGGTGATGATGTTCAGATCGTTGCGGGCGCGTTTTTCAAACGTCACCTGCACCGAGTCGTAATCCAATCGCCCGTCGTTGCGTGCCCGTTCTTCAAAGGCTCCGAATTGCGGATAAGGCCGCGATAATTCCCAACGCGAAAGCGTCGGGTTGGTAAAGCGCGCCGTACCACGGAACGGCTCCAGTCCGAAAAATGGATTGGGCAACAGTTCGTTACAAAACGCCGGATTGCCCCCTTCGAGTGGGTTGCAACGTTGACGCAAGGCCAAATCAGGCTCATTGAAAGCACGAACTGTTTGCAAATCCTTCGTGCGATTGCCAACGTAAGAAACCTCAAGTTTCGATTCCCAAGGCAACTGGTACTGAATACCGAATGAGTACTGATGCACTTTCGGCACCTGGAAATCCAGATTGACAAAGTGGGGCGAGCGTCCGGCAAAGGTATTTAGTCCACCGGCAGCGCCTAACGGGACTTGGAAGCCTTGCGGGAAGGGATTCCCCACGGTGTTCGCCACTGGCGTACGCCCGCCATTGTTTGAACTCACAATATCGGTCGTAATTTGGAAACCATTGAATTGCAAGTAATCGTTGTTCGGATTGACGAAATACAAGCCCCAGCCGCCGCGCAAAACCATTTTATCGTTCAGCGAATAAGCCACGCCGATGCGGGGTTGGAAGTTGTTCCAGTCGGTATTCGAGGCCTGGCGAGCCGAGCCTTCCGTACCCGCAAACAACAAGCCGCCTTTCACCTGCGGGAAGTTGGTAAATCTCGAGTCAGTGCGAGGAATCAGCGCATTGATCGGGCTGACAGATGTCTGATCGAAACCGCGATTGATGCGGTTATAACGTTCGTTCGGCGGCGTATTGATGTCCCAGCGCAGTCCGAGATTGACCGTCAACTTGCGATTGACCTTCCAATCCTGTTGCACCCAGGGAGCGTAATAAGCGCCGAGCGTTGTCGGGAATAAGTTGTAGTCCACCACGCCACCCGTGTAACCGAGCAAAAACGCCGCAACGCTGTTGCCGCTTTGCGCGTCAGCTTGATCCCATTGGCGTTGCGTGTAACGACGTTCCGCCGTCAATCGGAGCGGGTTGCCTTCGTTGCGCAGAATGTATTGCGTCCAGCGCATGTCTACGCCGCCACGAATCGTTTGCGAGCCGCGAATCCAGGTGAAGTTCGGATGCGAGGCAATCGTATTGGTGATGTTGTTACCCGGATAACGGCCGACAAAGCTGTAGCCGTCACCCAATTCATAACGCCCGAAAGTTTTCGTACCCGGCAAGGCATTGACCAACGCCGAACTGAAACCCAACTGCGTCATATCGAATCCGAGGTTTTCGTCTGAAACGCCTTTTTCTTCAAAGCGGTTAAACGAGACGCGCATGTTGAAGATAAAGGTCGGAGAGAAATTCGCCAGATGGTCAGCCACGAAAGCATCGTTAAGACGTTTGAACGGCAACTGGCAGCATTCGCCTACACTGTCAACGACGCCATTTTCGTTGCGGTTTTCGCGGCGGTCGTTCTTGGCGAAGCGCATGTACATGCGATGTTTCTCGTTGAACTGTTGGTCAACTTTCGCCGTCCAGTTATAGAAAGCATCGGTGGCGATATTTGGTGACAGGAAGAAATTCGCACGCGAATAAGCCTGCCCCGGCGTGGTTACGTTGGGTTTCGGCCAATAGCCAAGCAGCTTTTGCGCTACCGGGTTAATGCGGTTGGCGGGAATGATGTTGTTGGCGAACGGCGTGCGGGCAAAGTTGTTTGCTTCCGTGCCCGTCAACGGATCGTAAATCGTGATGCGGTTGCCGGCTGCGTCTACCAACTTGCTGAAATCGCCATTGAGAAATTCCGGCGCGGGCACCGACAGCGTCAAAGGTTGCGGCACGCCTTCGCGATAACCTTCGTAATTGAACATGAAGAAGGTCTTGTCTATGCCGTTATAAATTTTCGGCACATAAATCGGCCCTTGCAGTTGGAAGCCGTATTGGTCGAGGTAATGCTTCGCCCTGGGCTGGTTCCGCGCTAACAAGCGAAAGTCGGCGGCGTCCAGTTGTTCGCGGCGCAAGAACTCATAAACCGAGCCGTGAAACGCATTCGTGCCGCTTTTCAGGTTCACGTTGATGATGCCGCCCGACGTTTTGCCGTACTGCGCGTCATACGTGTTGGTCATGATCTTGAAATCCTGCACGGAATCCACAGGCGGAACATAAGCGATATTGTTGCCACCAGCCTGTCCGTTGTTCGGAGCGCCGTCGAGCAGGAATTCGTTGCCATTCTGTTGGCTGCCGTTGATCGTCCACTGGGCAATCGCGCCGTTGTCGAAAGGCCGCTGCCAGATCGAAGCGCCGTTGAAATTCACGCCGGGCGCGAGCACGCCGAGCATAAACGGGTTGCGGGAGTTAAGCGGTAATTCCAGCACCTTTTGCTGGTCAATGACGCCGCCGCGGTCAGCCGAGGCGGTTTCGATGATGGCGGCTTCGCTGGTGATTGTCACGCTATCGCTGACATTGCCAGGTTCCAGGGCGAAATCGAAAGTGGCGGCTTGCGAAATCACAAGCTCAATATTGTCTCGCGTAGCTCTTTTGAAGCCGCTGGATTCTACGGTGATGGAATAAGTGCCGGGACGTAGAAAAGGAACTCTATAGTTTCCTTCGCTGTTGGTCGTTGCTGTGGAAACCTCGTTGGTCCCTATGTTTTTAACTTGCACAGATGCGTTTGGAATCGCTGCTCGATTGGCGTCAGTAACGCGGCCTGTGACGGTCGCGCGGAAATCCTGGGCCAATGCCGTAGCAATGATGGACAAAAGGCAAAGTGCAATCAGGAAAGTAACGCGGATAGTCCTGATCAAGGTAAACCTCCTAATGCTTGGGGCGACTGGTGCGCCGATGGGGTTGATGGATCGCTGCAAGCAGAGCACTTACCGCAAGGAATACACCTCAAGCCTGCTATTGGAAGAAAGCAACCTTCAATAAAGCAAATTATCTGTCTTAAAAAACTTGGATCGAAAAAGCTTGGATAATTTAGTCTCTGGGGGACTAATTTTTGTGGCAACAAATTATGTTCTGACCTGGTAATACCGTCAAGCAATCGGAAGATAAATTCTCTTCCAAACGGGAAGAATTTCTCCTCTTTTTGACCTTACAAAATGTCCTACGTCAACTGGTAGTAGTTTTATACG
The DNA here is from genome assembly GCA_964383955.1 of uncultured Heliomicrobium sp. Classification (GTDB taxonomy): domain Bacteria; phylum Acidobacteriota; class Blastocatellia; order RBC074; family RBC074; genus RBC074. Next base: position 11,942 of record CAYLJQ010000091.1, read on the forward strand.
CAGACTAGCATCAAGCCTCACTGCGCCGTTTGATCAGGAGCAATCAGCGCAAATTCATTACTGTTACCGCTAAACAGAAAGGAATTTCTATGCTCACTCGAAGAGAAGTCATCTTCTCCCTTCGTTCTATCTCTGTGCTCCTGGCTGCCTTTATTACCTTTACAGATATGCAGGTTATTGCGCAATCTCCGAACACAGCTTCCATGATTGTCGTTGTGACGGATCAAAATGGTGCCAATGTGAAGGATGCCAAAATTTCCGTGGTGAATGCCGCAACAGGCGCTGTGCGTGAAGCTGTTTCGGGAAATGACGGCAACGCAACCATTCAAGCGTTGTCGCTGACAGGAACTTATACAGTCAACGTGTCCAAGGCAGGATTTGGCAATCAGGAATTGAAGGACATCACGTTGCGCGCAGGGGAAACTGCGACTTTGAAAGTGAAGCTGCTGGTCGGTTCCCAGACCGTTGAAGTGACTGTCTTTGGTACCACCGATGGCGTGCGCGCGGATGCGCAGATTGGCCGTCGGCTGGACAGCCAGCAAATTGACGAAACACCGATTCTTGGCCGCAAGGTGACGTCGTTGCCGCTTTTGAATTCAGCCTTCCGGCAGGCAAAAGGCACTGGAGACCTTTTTGTTAATGCGACGTATTTTGTGACGGGCGTGGGAGGCCGCCGCCAGACGACAGTTCTGCTGGATGGCGCAAACAACGACGAAGGATGGGGCCGCCAAACCGCGATTGCCACCGTGCCGCTGGGCGCGATTCAGGAAATGACGGTGCTGTCGAACGCATTTTCTTCCGAATTCGGCTGGACTTCCGGCCCTGCGCTGAACATTGTCACAAAATCCGGCACGAACAGCTTTCACGGGGAACTGCTGTTTATGGCGCGTCCCGGAGATTGGCAGGCGAAAACCTTTTCCACCAAAGGCTTCTGTCCGCCGTCCGTTTCCAGTTGCGTCACGCCCGCTACGCTCACCGCAATCAATCCAGTGGATATTCCGGACGCTTTGAAACAAGGCTCTGTTTCCATGGGTGGGCCGATTATCAAAGACAAAACCTTCTTTTTTGCGACGGCTGATCACACACAGCAGGATCGAACGACGTTTCTTTCCAGCGCGCTGCCTGCATTTCTTTTGCCTGCGGATGGCCGCCTGGATTACACCGGTCATTACCGGCAAACGCTTTTTGATGGCCGCCTGGATCACAGGCTCACATCCAATCAGACGTTGATGTTCCGCTTTAACAGCGACCGGTTTTTTGACGACAATCCGCAAGATGCCGTCGGCGGCACGAATGCGCCAAGCGTCGCACGCAGGTACACGCGCCGATCCTGGACGACACAGGCCAATCATACGGTTGTGGTCAATGCGAATATTCTCAATGAAGCGCGATTGGCCTATCTGCATGGCGATCCTGTCACGCTGTGGGAAGCGCAATCGTTATCCACAACGTACACGCGCGCGGGAAATGTGCCTTTCACCATTGGACAGTCGCGAGCCTCTGACATCTACAGCCATCAGGTGCAGTTTTCAGACACGCTTTCGTGGGCGGTGGGCAGGCATTACCTTCGTTTTGGCGGCAGTGCGATTCGTCATTCTTCCGGCGGAACAGGCAGCGAACCCGGCACGGCGATTCTGGGCACGTTCACGTTCAGAAACACGACAACTGCGCCATTCGATCAACTGACGCTGGCCGATGTGCAGAACTATACGCAGCCGATCAATTTCGGCATCAGCAGCTATGAATTGAATCAATGGCTTTATACGGGCTTTGTGCAGGACAGCATTCACGCGCGAAGCGACCTGACAGTGGATGTCGGTGTTCGTTACGACCGGCAGACGCTGACCGACGCGAAAAAGAACTTTGCGCCGCGCATTGGTTTCGGCTGGCATCCGGGAGGCGATTCGCGCCTTTCCGTTCGCGGCGGTTACGGCATGTATTACACCCAGATTCGGTCCAATGCGGTCGCCAGCTATTTGGTGAATGGCCTGGATGGATTGACAACTTATACGGCGACTCCGGGACAGTTGGGATTTCCGACCTGTCTGACAGGCTCATGCCTGCCCCTGTCGTTTGATCCAAAAACGCTTCCGGCTTCGCAGTTGCCTGCCCGCGACATCACCATTCGTGCGGGGCAGCGGGCTTTCTATCAGGCTCAGTTCGCCAGATATGGACTGGATTTTTCCAAGCTGCCGAACTATCCGGATCAGTTAGAAAATCCCCGAAGCCAGGTCGCCTCCATCGGCGCAGAACGTGAAATCGTCAGGGGATTTTTTGTCGGAGGCGATTACGTGCATCAGCACTTAACCGGGATTGATCGCACAGTGGATTTGAATGCTCCGTCGCCTTTTGATCGCACAGCGCCAGGGCAGGTGAGAACAGTGGCCGCTGCCAATGCCACGCGTCCGATTTTGCCGGTCAATGGCGGCGTGCGTCAGGTCAGTGTATTGATGAACCTGGGCGTCGCCGATTACGACGGATTGCAAACCCAGGTCAGCTATCGTGGCAACCGGCGTTTGTATGCCGCGCTCAGCTACACGCTTTCCAAAGCGACTAACAACAGTGAACCGGATGGCAATGGCATTGGGCCGGACCAAAATACGTTCGAGCGGCAAGGCGAATTCGAACGCGGCCCAAGTTTGCTGGATCAGCGTCACCGCGCGGTCATCACGTTCAGTTACCAATTCCCGCACAATTTCACGATTGGAACCGTGACACAGCTTGCATCTGCGCGTCCGTTTAATGCCACAACAGGCATTGATAACAACGGTGATGGGGCGAACAACGACCGCCCTGTTGTGAATGGAAGGGTTTTAAGCAAGTCGTCGTTCCGCGGCACTTCGACGCAAGATGTGGCGCTTTTTGTTGAAGATCGCATTCGACTGTCAGAACACACGTCTCTGCTGCTCCGGTTGGAGGGTTTCAACGTGTTTAATCACGGAAATTATCTCGGACGCGGACAAACGATCTATGGCGACGCGGCCACGGTAAGCCCGACGTTCGGTCAATTAGTGGCCGCAGGCACGGCGACCAACGCACTGCCGGCATTTGCCAATGTTGATCC
>CAYLJQ010000092.1:0-14956 GCA_964383955.1 uncultured Heliomicrobium sp.
CTCCTTCTACCTATATGCCTTACCGAATGATGAAATATGGAAGCGCGCTGAGCATGCTGATGCTGACTCCCAGCATGTTGCGCGAAGCAGCACGCATCATGGAACTCGGCACTTCGACAATATCATTCGGCAATAACACGATGTCTTCGATTTTTCGTTTGGTAATGTCGCCTAAGTTATAAACCACTTCGGATCGTTTGTCGGAATTCGGTTCCTGGCGAACCAAACGCACTCGATTTTTTGCGCCTTCCTGGTTGATGCCGCCTGCAAGCCCAATTGCCTGGGTAAGCGTAATTTTAGAGGTTAGCGCATACGCGCCAGGCCGGTTGACGGAGCCAGTGACATAAATCTGATCGGCTTCGGGCACGCTGACAATGTCGCCCGGTGCTACGTACAGATTGGCATCCGGCTTTCCGGCCAATAAATCCCGCAAACTGATGGTGGAAAGCGCGGTCAGGATTGAAATCGTATCCGCCTGATCTTTCGGTTCCGTCTCGGCCCCTGCTTGTTTCGCATCCGGTGGGGCCGAACCGCCTTTGCCTGAATTACTCTGGCAAAAATCGTAATCATTACTGTGAATGATATTTACGAAGCCGCCCGCCCGATTGCTTGGCCCACCGGCTTGAGACAGCAATTCCAGCAATCTGACGCGTCGTTGCAACTGAAACCGCGCCGGTTGGTTGACCGCGCCGATCACGGCAACGGGCAAGCTTTTATATTCTTTGACAAACACATCCACCTGGGGATCGCGCAGGAATTTTTTGTACTTTTCGGTAATCTGCTGTGCAAGTTCGGCTTCGGTTAGACAGGCAGCCTGAAGCTCTGCGATGAACGGCATGCGAATGCGGCCAACTTCGTCTACGCGGCGTTCCCCGCTCAATTGGGTTTGATTGAATACACGCACATCAAGCACGTCTCCAGGACCAACGCGATAGTTTTGATCACGACCTGGCGTCACAGACGGAATGGCGGTTCCAATGCCAGATGTTTTGTTCACAGGTTGCTGGTTCGTCGGCTGAAGAGGAGGAATTGGCGTTTGAGCGGAAGCCGCAATGCATATGATCAGGCCAGTGAATAATGAGAGCGCTAATGTCTTAAAACTTCTGTGCAACATAAATTTCCTTTCAAACCCGCCAGTCAACACTGTTTGCCAATTTGTGATGATCGGTTTCCCTGCCGCTTTGCATTTCTGCCAGCCGCTTTGCATATCTGAAAGCTGACAAACTGCCTTCCCTGGCTTTTTGACCAGGCGGCTTCCATTCATCAGACACTTCAGTGGGGAGTTTGTATGAAAATTCCGCACGCTGGCCAAGCTAGTAAAGTGTAAAACCAAAGCGCCCGATGCCAAACCAATATTTACGGAATTCCTGCTTTCAATTGCCTAGCGATGGATTTTCCCTTACGGGCGCGGAAAGTATCGCCGATGGTCTCAAAAGCTGTCAATCTGATGAACCTCAAGTCCTTGTTGTGTTTAGGTATTTCACGAACTTGTCGTGAAGCGCCTGATTCTGTAGTCTACGGCCTCATTATGGCTTCGATACCTCTTGGTCCAATTCCAATTCGACTTTTGCTTCTGATTTTTGTGCTGATCGGAGCCGGATGGCTGACCTGGTTTGTCGGTCGTTCAGCGCTTGGCGACAGCTTTATCACCTTTGTTCAGCGGAGCCCTGATTTATCCTCCGAAGCGCGAACTCAGGGCGCTGACACTGCGGCCCGACTTGCCGATCACGACCCGCTGGTTCATCTGGGTCGCGGCACAGTCTATTTGGCAACGGCCAGCGAAGAACAAAACGAAGAGGGCGTGACCACTGCAATCAGTGAGTTGCGTCTGGCGACAGAAATCAGCCCGGAAGATTATCGCGTCTGGCTGGCGCTGGGACGCGCGCTTGATCGCAGCGGAGCGACGAAGGAAGCACGCGCCGCATTAGAGCGTTCGACCGCCCTGGCGCCACGACATTTCGAACCGCGTTGGGCGTTGGGAAATCATTTGTTGCGAGCGGGAGAACGCCAGAATTCTTTTGAACAGTTGAAAATCGCATTGGCCGGAAGGCCTTCCGCGCTGCCGCTGGTTTTTGATTATGCGTGGGAAGCGTTTCAGGGTGATGGACGAGCGATTGCGTCGGCGTTGGCCCCGACTGGAGAATCGCGTCCACAAATGATCGCCCTGCTGGTGGCGCGCAACCGGGCAGAAGATGCGTTGGCTGTTTGGCGCGAAACGGCGACTCACACCACAGCCGAAGCTCAGCAAGTTTCAAGCGCCTTGTTTTATGCCGGCCAGATGACGGCGGCGTATGAAGTCTGGAATTCAGCGCCGATGCCTGACCGTCCAACGCCCGATGCGGATTCATTGCTATCCAACAGCAATTTTGAAAACCTGCTTTCGCCGGATTCAAAAGTGCCCTTTCTGACCTGGCGAATTCCGCTGACGGGCGGCGTCAAAGTTTCTCTTGACCGCAAAGCCCCCAACAAAGGTCTGCAAGCGTTACGGTTGGGCTTCGAAGTGCGAGAAAATCTTCCGCAAACATTTTTCAGCCAAACCATCATGGTCAAGCCTTCGACGAATTATCAGTTCAGCTATGCTTACAGGACAGAGGAATTACGCGGATGGAGCATGTTGACATTGGAAGCCGTTGACGCTGCCGATCCCGGCAGGTTGCGCGCAACCAAGGAACCGTTGCCAAACGGAACCACTCAATGGCGCGAAGAGCAGCTGACTTTTACCACGACGCCGAAAACCGAAGCGGTTACCGTTCGGTTTCAGCGCCAGCCATGTTCTGACCCGCCCTGTTTATTGACCGGCAGAGTTTTTTTCGATGCGTTCAAGCTGACTGAAATTACGAAATAAGATTATTTCTTGCCGGCGTTGCTAATCGCGTCAAACACGATTTCGCCGCCGATGACGGTCATGACGCATTTCGTTTTTAGAATTTCGGCTTCCGGGATTTGCATAATGTCAGCCGAAAGAATCGTCAGGTCAGCCCATTTATTCGGTTCAATTGAACCGCGCTGTTTTTCCTCAAACGCCGCGAAAGCCGCCCAGGTCGTAAACATCTTCAGCGCCTGTTCGCGTGTGGCCTTTTCTTCAGGATGCCAGCCTTCCCCGGAAAATCCCTTTTGATCTTTGCGGGCGACCGCGGCATAAAACTCAATCATGGGTTCGCCGCGTTCGACTGGCGCATCGGAGCCTCCGGCAATAACGACGCCGGATTTGATCAACGTCTGCCAGGCGTAAGCGCCATCCAGCCGTTTCACGCCCAACCGGCTGGGTGCAAAGTGCAAATCGCCAATGGCGTGCGAAGGTTGCATCGAAGGAATGATTCCCAGCTTGGCAAATCGCGGAATGTCCGGCTGGCTCAAAATCTGTGCATGCTCGATACGCCAGCGCAGCGGTTTGCGATCCATCCGCTGAATCATCGGCACGTTGTTAAACGCCGCTTCATACCAATCCAGGATTGTCCGGTTGGCGCGGTCGCCAATGGCGTGCGTTTCAACTTGAATGGTTTTCCTGACGGCTTCTTCCAGCATCGGCAAAACCTGTTCTTCCTTGAACGTCAGGAAGCCATTGGTATCGTGGTCGGCGTAATTTTCCAACAGCGCAGCGCCTTTCGATCCCAGCGCGCCGTCAATGCTGACTTTGATTGTGCGGATGGTCAGTTTGCCGTCGTACAGTCCAACTTGCGCGCCTTCACGCAACAACCGTTGGGCGGCTGCGCCGGGGCCGCGAATGGCTTCGTACAAGCGAATTTTCAATTTCTGTTCGCCGTAAAGCTTTTTGACCAACTCAATTTGATCCCAGCCGACGCCTGCATCTTGCACCTGCGTCCAGCCCAACGATGTGCTGCGTTTGTCCGCCAGCAATAGCGCCTGTTCAAATTCGGCTTGGGAAGCCGCGGGGATATTGCGCGAAACCAATCCTTGCGCGCGATCCAGCAACATTCCGTTCGGTTCGCCGCGCTGCTTGTCCATCATGATCTCGCCGCCAAACGGGCTTTCAGTGTTCTTGTCAATTTTCGCCAGCTCAAGCGCAACACTGTTTGCCACAGCGCCATGCCCGTCAGCACGTGTCAGATAAACCGGATTCTTCGGCGAAATTTTGTCCAGATCCCAGCGCGTCGGAAACGCCTGTGGTTTCCAGAAAGTCTCTATCCAGCCGCGACCGGTGATCCATTCGCCAGGTTTGGCTTTGTCCACGCGCGCTTTTACCTTCGCCAGAAAATCGTCCAGGCTGGTCGTCCCTTCCAGATTCAGATTCATCTCGCGGAATCCAACGCCTGCAAAATGGTAATGGGCATCCGCCAAGCCCGGCACGATTGTCGCGCCTTTCAAATCCACAACCTTCGTCACTTTCTTGCCTTCGTATTTTTTGACGTCCAGGTTCGAGCCGACAAACACGATGCGGCCATATTTCACGGCAATGGCTTCGGCTTTCGGCTGCGCATCGTTGACGGTGTACACGTTGGCGTTTTTGAAAACGATGTCGGCGGGTTCGACTAGCGGGGTTTGAAGGTTCCCGGGTTGCAGCGCGGCAAAAGACAATGCTGCAACAATGAAAACCAGGGCAGTAATTTTCATGACTAGATTCTCCGAAATAAGTGCGATGAAGCGTTGTTAGTTCAAACCTGATGAAGCAAAGACCTTGCCGTCCGGGCGCGTGTGGCATTTGTTGCACGATCCCCCGCCCGTGGTGCCGGGTTCGCCGCTGAACACCGTGCGGCCATAATGTTGTCCGCCGTCGTGGCAGGTAAAACAGCCTTTGCCGCCGCGTTGTTCCGCTGAAGCATGCGCCGTAATTTTCAATGAAGCTGGCGAACTTTGATTGTAGCCGCCATTGATTGTGTGGCAGGCGCGGCAATCGTTATTAACGTATCCGACATGCGATTTATGCGTGAACAGCGCGCCGTACGCTCTGCTGGGACGGCCATACACTGAAACATCGTCAGCTTTTTGCTCTGTGTGGCAAACAATGCAGCCGGATTTTTGCGCGGCTTTCTGATCGCTGCTGGTTGGCGAATGGCAAACATAACATTCCGCGTGGGCTGCCACGCCTAGCGGCGCAGCGAAATTTTCCGGTTGTTGGTGGCAGAAATTGCAACTGGTTTTCTGGCCTGAAGGCAAATTGTAAGTGACATGCGTTTCGTGCTGCTTGGCGTCAAAAAATGCGTTGAAATCATATCGGATCGGGAAATCGCGTTGTGCCGGTCGAGCGGGCAATCCGGAATTTTGGCCTTGTTTCACTTCGTGGCAGATTGTGCAGGTTTGCTGCGGCCTGGCAGTGAACTGTTGAACGTGACATTCGACGCAGGCTTTGTGGCCGGGAAACTTCAACCGCTTTTGTTTGTTGCGCTCGGAAGTCTCAACCAAATTCTTCATCAAATCCCGCTGGTCGTGGCAGGAATCACATTTCAGTTCATGCGCTTGAAACGTCCCTGGCACTTTGACGACGCCAAGATGCGTTTGATGCGTGAAGCGTTCGTAGTTCGGCGGCGCTTGCGCGGTTGCCACATTCGCAGAAGAGGGCGTAGGCGATGGTTTCGCCTGCTGGCCGCTTGTAACCAGAGGCGTTGAGAAAACCACGCATAATGTGGCGATAACCAAAAGCGCCGCGATTTTTATGATCTTTGTCTGCATCTTATTGCGGTTTCGGTGTGGGAGTTGGTTGAATTGCTTTCTTTCCAAAATGGTTTGGCGGCGGCATGGCAATGCCTTTCGCGCCAAACGCTTTGATCGTCGGCAGTGCATGACAGTAATTGCACTTCGCCGTTTCAATCGTCATCGCGCCTTCGATTTTCACCTGCATTTCTTTCTTGTGGCAATCCACACAGCCCAAAGCCGTCGGCTGTTTTTCCCTGGTTTTGCGATCTTCCAGGTAAAAATCTTTCAGGGTGTTTGCCGTCTTGGCCGTCGCGTGACAGGACAAACAATCGGTCACACTTTGACCAAGTGCGTCGAAATGCGTTTTGTGGCTGAACGGCAGCGGCGATTTCACGCCCGTTTTTGGCGGGTTCAATTCCGTGTTGACGATTTGCCGCGCAAACCAGTGAACATTGAATTCCGATCCCGCGACTGGACGATTGTCTTTGAGCGGTTTTGGCGTATCCACGTGACAGCCAACGCAGTTTGTCGCAAACGTGTTTTTCGGATTCGGTTTGTCAGGCTTGGGCGGCGAAACGATTTTTGGATCGAAATGGCAAACAAAACATTCTGGATGCGAAGGCGCGCTCATTTTCACTCCGACAGCAAAATTGATTTTGGCAACTGTGACCGGCGCGTTATTTGGCGTGTGACAAGCGGCGCATTCGAATTTGTTTTTATCCAATCCCTTGTTGGCTTTCGGGTCTGTCGCTTTGGCATCGAAGAATTTCACACGATCTTTGAGCGAAGTCTGCATCGCGTATTGATCGTAATAATCCACGTGGCTGCCATGCGAAAAGGCATCGTAAAACTGCGACTGCCCTGTGCCGTCAGAATTCGGGAAACGCCGTATGTTCGTTTTCATTTCCCGATTGTTCATGATCGTTGTTGTCAGATGGCAGATGCCGCACATATCCAGCTTCGCCGCCGATCCGGTGATGGCGTGACATTCGGTGCAGGCAGAATGCGTCAGCGCATCCGGCGCAGCGTTTTTGTGACTGGGATACCCGATGGCTTCCAGATCGTGCTGATCCTTGCTGAGCTTGTCTTTCGCCGCCGAGCCGTGACAGTAAGCACAGTCCAGTTCCGTCGTCTTGTTTGCGGCAATCAGACTTTTGACCGTGCCTTTGTGAGATTTATGCGTGAACTTGGAAAACTTTGACGGCGCGGCTGGACGTGATCTTTGTGCGCTAACAGCCTTCAATAAATCATAGCCGCGCCAGGCTGCGCCGGTACTGACAATGAACAGGATAACGACCAGTCGCTTCATTTTTACAGATTTGGATGACGAGGGAATTTAACGAACGGTAATCGGATGCCGCGCACAAAAAACTGATCGGAGCGAATTGCTTCAGGAGCTTCAAACCCCACGCTGCCTGTGGCCGCGATAATGTCGTCCTGGTCAATGCCGTCGCCGCTGATGCCAATGGCTCCGACCAGCACACCGTTTTTATACAGCGGCACGCTGCCCGCGAAAATTTGAATGCCGTGCGGCAAACTGGGAATTGCGGTGCAGCTTGTTACCGGCAATCCGCTCAAAACTCTGACCAACGCTGATCTGACCAGCGCAATTTGCAGCCCATTGTTGAACGGCGACCAGATGTTGATCGGTTTTGAGAACGGACCGTTTTGGGTGCCGTCAATTCCATCCGGGAAAAACGGGCGGCTTAAAAATCCACCGGCACGATCGCTGAACGCGATGGAACCATCCAGCTTGATGCCGTCCGCCAGCGCAGCATCAACGAACTTGGCAAACCTTCCTGCTTCGGCTGCGCGAAGCTCAGTAGCGGCGGTTGCTTTGCTGAAAAATGCCGCTGTGCGAGCTTTTTGCGCGCTGACATCAAAACCGAAAATCGGCGCGTCTTGTGTGCTGAACAACCCCAGCACTGTGCCGCTCAAATCTGTCACTGCAATGTTCACTTCGGCGGGCGAACCGGCGGGCACGCGAATCGCGGCACGCGTTCTATAAGCCTGTTGAGCAGCCTGAGTGATGATTTTGTTAACATCCGCCGCTAACAGTCGCTGGCTGCCAGTAATTGCGCCATCCTTGAACGGAAAAAAGCGCGCATCAATTCTGCCCGGAATGCCGCCGAGGGTCAGCGGCGAAAATTTGGAAGCCGCCGCCGCGCGAATCGGAAAATCCGCCAGCACCACGCCCGGCAAGCTGCCAAAAGCCGGAGCCGAGCCGCCGGTTTGCGGCGCATTCACATAAGGCAAGCGAACACCATCCACAACAATTTGATCTCCGCGAATCGCAGCCGGAGCCTCAAACCCAAGCGTTGCTGCAACCGCAATAATCTCTTCCGGCGATTGATCCTGATCGGAAGCATCCAGATCAACGGAATACAGCCCATCGCCTTCGATGCCTACGCCGCCTGCGGCCAAGCCGTTTTTGTAAATTGGCGCGCTGCCCGGATCGCCGGATAATCCCAGCGGCAAATTCGGCATTTTCACGTCCGAACAAGGAAGCTGGGAAAACTGCACGCCGAACAACGGGCCGCCAGGAGTAAACGCGATCTTCGGCGGAATGTGTTCCTGAATGATGAAACTGGCCGTGCGCGTTGTGAACGCGTTGCCTTGTGTGCTGAAAAAGGAAGTTGTGCCTGCTTTGGAAATTGCGGCCAATGCAGCCCCATCGCGCAAGGCTCCGGGCGGAGCCACAAAACTGCCGTCAGGATTTCTCAAAGGGACGACGAATTCGTTTAGGCCGTCAGAATCGGCAGGTTTTCCAGGCGCTCCGGTTTGCAGATTGGTCGAACCGATTTTGATGTCGCTGCGCGCACCGTTCATTTTGAAAACGCCAAGCACAGTGCCTTCTTTATCCGTGACGGCAACGGTGATCGGCAACCCGATTTGCTGCGCGCGGCCAACGGCCTGGGAAATGACTTTTCGCACATCGTCTTCGGTCAGCGAGGTTTGCGCAGGAACTGCTTCTCCAGCCATTTTCAGTTGAACCGTGTTGCTGGCGCGGCCTTGAGCAATCAACGTGATGTCGGTTGTGCCGCCGGGCATATTCGTCGGCAGCATCAAATTGATTTGGTCCAGCCCGGCAAACGAACCTTGCGCGCCGACGTACATCGGCGTGATTTCCGTTGCGCCTATGCGAACTTTCAACCCATTCACGTTTCTAAGTCCTGTTCCAAACAGCAGCAGATAATTTGGCCGCCATGAACTTCCTGGATTCACCAAGCGCGCCGAACCATCGGCATTCGCTACACTGTCGTAAACCGCGCCATCAAATGTCGTCAGCGCAACCGGCAGACCTTTACCGGTATATGAAACCGTGAAGATTGCCGGAGACGAACTCATCACCTGCAACTCTCCGCGCGAAACGTCGCCATTGCCTGCGGTGATGATGACTTGCGCCGTGCCCAGCGCGGCTTGTTCCGGAATTAAATAGTTGATTTGTCCTGGTGAGACGAAAAACAGTTGGGCGGCAAATTCGACGTTGCGGCTGTCAATGATTCGAATGGAAGTGCCCGCCAGGTTGGTTGGCAAAGGCAGCGCTGTCGCCGAATCCAGCCGCGTCGCCAGATTGGTTCCGAAGGCAGCCGCGATGGAACCCGGCGACAACGGTCCTGCAAAGCTGGCGGCATTCACACTGACAACAGCGGCATTCCCAGCAGGTGTTGAATTGGATGCAACGGCGGTTTGACCAAATTGCAGGGCGATGAATGCGGCTCCGCCAACAACGGCGACGAGCAAAGCAGTCAAAATCAATTTGATGCTGCGAGCGCGGAGAGAAAACTTGGCACGCATCGTTAGAACCTCACTCAGAACTTCTTATATTTGATGTGAAAAAGGATGCTGATTAAAAGACTTACAGGGCGCCAAAACGCGGCTGACTATAGCCCTGAGCCGCGCACAGCCGCAAGCGAAAAATCGGTTCGCACTGTCTGATCGGAAATTCCCAGTAAGGCAGGTTATTGAGATTTACTAGATGTGAGACGAGTTGTTAGAATCCACACCGTCAACAAACCAAAACGCAAGAATTTATCGTGCTCAAAATCAACTTATGCCAGAAATGAAAATCAGAGTCCTGCTTGCCAAACCCGGTCTGGACGGTCACGACCGCGGCGTCAAAGTCATCGCCCGCGCATTGCGCGACGCCGGTATGGAAGTCATCTACACCGGATTGCGCCAGACGCCCGAACAAATCGTCAACGCTGCTTTGCAGGAAGACGTGGACATTGTCGGCCTGTCCATTTTGTCCGGCGCGCACATGACCATCTTTCCGCGTGTGCTGGAATTGATGAAAGAAAAAGGCATGGATGACGTGCTGCTGTTCGGCGGCGGCATTATTCCCGACGACGACATTCCGAAACTGAAAGCCACAGGCGTCAGCGAAGTCTTCCTGCCCGGCGCTTCCACCGAAGACATCATCAAGTACATCCGCGAAAACGTGAAGCCGCGTGATTGATGGCATTTACTTCTTCGTCAGCTCATTCCTTCGACTGATGACATAAGCGCGAATCGCTTGCACGTCTTCGGCATTCATCGAATGTTTGAACGAAGGCATGCCCTCATTGATCAGCGCTCCATCCAAAACAATCTTCTGAAAGCTGGTAAACGTCGCCGGGCTGGAATACCGCAAATCCGGCAAAACTCCTCCGCCGCCAAAAGCCGCGATTCCGTGGCAGACAGCGCAGTTCCGGGCAAACAAATCGCCACCTTTTGCCAGCATTTCGGTCGAAACGTTCAGCTCAATCGCTGCGGGAGGCGTAGGTTGCGTTGCCGCTACAACTGGAAGCTGTTGCTTTCCATTTAACGCAAAGGTCAGCAATCGTCCCGGTGTTGCGGGCAAGCCTAGATTGCCGCCCGTCAATGCAAACGCTCCGCCCCAGCCAGCCATGATCGAAACATATTGCGTGCCGTCAATTTCATACGTCACAGGCGAAGCGATAACGCCCGTTCCAACGCTGACTTGCCACAGCTTCGTGCCTTTGTCGGCGCTGTACGCGACAAAACGTCCGTCCGCTGTTCCCTGGAAAACCAGATTTCCCGCAGTGGTCAGCGTTCCGCCATTCCACATGACAACGTACGGCGCGCGCCAGCGTTCTTTCTGCGCCACAGGGTCCCAGGCCAGCAAATGCCCGGTCGGTATAGCCGCCGGCATATCTTTTACGATGGCGAAATCCACGCCCGTGTTCCAGCCGCGATCACGGAATTTGAAGCCCCCTTCCTGGCCGTAGCCGAACATCGTTTCCTGCGCCGGGGTGTAAACCAAACCCGTTTGCGGATTGAACGACATCGGTTGCCAGTTGTGGCCGCCCAGGGGACCGGGTTGCATGCCAATCGGCTTGTCTTTATAGCGAACGCCGTCAGCTTCAATCGGGCGACCAGTTTTTTTGTCTATGCCTTTTGCCCAGGTAACGGTCACGTAGGGTTCAGCGGAAATCAGTTCGCCCGTCGCGCGATCCAGCACATAAAAGAATCCGTTTTTTGGAGCCTGCATCAAAACTTTGCGCTGCTGCCCGTTAATCCTCAGATCGGCCAGCACAATGTGCTGCGTCGCGGTGAAATCCCACGTGTCGCCTGGAGTCGTCTGGTAATGCCAGACCAAAGCCCCGGTGTCAGGTTTGACCGCCAAGATGGAAGACAAATACAAATTGTCGCCTCCGCCGGGACTGCGAACGTGCTGATTCCACGGCGAGCCATTGCCTACGCCAACGTACAGCAAGTCAAGTTCTGGATCGTAAGCCATCGAATCCCAGACGGTTCCGCCGCCGCCGACTTTCCACCATTCGCCGTTCCAGGTTTTGGCGGCTTTTTCCATCGCGGGTTTCATGGCTGCGGGAACGGCTTCTTTTGGGTCGCCCGGCACGGTGTAAAACCGCCAAGCCAATTTGCCGGTCATCGCGTCGTAAGCCGAAAAGTATCCGCGCATGCCATATTCGCCGCCGCCATTGCCAATCAGAACTTTCCCTTTGACCACGCGCGGGGCAGCCGTGATCGTGTACGACTTGGTTTGGTCAACCGTTACGACTTGCCAAACCGGTGCGCCCGTCGCTGCATCCAGCGCGGCCAACCGCCCATCGAGCGTGCCAACGTAAACGCGCCCCTTGTAAACCGCGACGCCTCGATTCACCACATCGCAACAGGCTTTGGGGCCGTAACTGTGCGGAACTTTCGGATCCCATTTCCAAAGCTGTTTGCCTGTTCTGGCATCAATGGCAAAGACAATGCTCCAACTGCCGGTCGTGTACATCACGCCGTCCACAATGATCGGAGTCGCTTCCAGCCCGCGATTTGTCTCGGTATCAAATGACCAGGCCAAACCCAAATCTTTGACGTTGGCGTCATTGATTTGTTTGAGTGGGCTGAACCGGGTTTCGGCGTAATCGCGTCCGTGCGTGATCCAGTCGCCTGTCCGAGCGTCGGCTTTTTTCAGCGCAGCATCATCAATATTTTTCGCGGGCTGTTTAGATGGTGAAGCAACAGATTTCTTTTGGGCTTCTGCGTTCGGCTGAAAAGCAAAGCAGCCAATCAGGATCAGCAGACAAATAAATTTCACTCTTCGGTTCATCGAAAAGCCTCCGTGGATTTTGTTGTGACGGGTTTCAAACTGCGATGGCGCGCATTCTGCCGCAAGAGTTCGCCGAAGTCATCCGGCGCAATGCTAATTCATTTTCAGCCACAGAGGACACAGAGATCGCTTGGGACATAGCAATCCGCCTGTCGCAGTGTTCTCGGAGTGCTCTGTGGCAAAATTCAGAGAGTGGATCACCTGCACGTTGCGTAAGACATTTCTTGCGCAACGTGGCTTGCCTTACAGTGAGACAGCGAAGCTGACGACTACACTCGCTCGGCATCGAATCAACAGGAGGAGTTTGAAGATGAACGCAAGCAAAATTCTTTTTGGCGTGATCGCGCTGTCGTGGCTGATGATTGTCAGCGCGCCCATTCAGCAAGCTCAGCAGATTGATTATTCGGAATACGACCGGCTGACGCGCAAATACGTCAACGCGCAAGGGCTGGTGAATTACAGCGGATTGAAATCAGAGCTTCCGGCGCTGAAGACTTTCATTGATCAAATTTCCGCCGTCAGCCCCGAAAGCCATTCCCAGCTTTTTTCCGACGGAGGCGAGCAGTTGCGTTACTGGATGACGGCTTACAACGCCTGGGTTTTGTACATCGCGGCGTCTGAATATCCCAGCAAAAGCTCCCTGTGGAATTTTGTCGGCCTGTTCCGCAATCGCGACATAAAGCTCGGCGGTAAGGCGCTGGGCCTGGAAGATTTGGAACACAAGATCATTCGCAAACGCTACAAAGAACCGCGCATTCATTTTTACATCAACTGCGCCGCAACAAGCTGCCCGCCGCTATGGCAAGGCGCAATTCCCCAAGGCAAAACCTGGGACGTGCTGAATCAATCGGCCAAACGCTTCATCAACGATCCGCGCAACGTGAAATTCGATCCGGCGACCAAGAAACTGCAACTGTCAAAAATCTTTGACTGGTTCAAAGACGACTTTCTGACCTACTTGAAAGAGCAAAAAAGCATCGCTGAGCCGCACATCTCGCAATACATTTTGATGTATCTGGACAGCCCGACGCGCGAAGCTTTGGAGAAAACGCCGATCAGTGAAATCAGCATCAGCTACTTCAGCTACAACAAGAGTCTGAACGAGCAGAAGTGAGGATTTAAAACCAGAAAGGCTTGCGCGGAAAGATATAGGAAATCATACTTTGGAACCGTGTTGATAACGTTTCAGACGAGGTTTCTATGGTGAATGGCGCGCTTGATGAGTACCGGCTAGAAGACATTGCAATGGATCATCGTATCAGCGCGGACGCTTTCGTCCCATTCGTCATTGCAAGGTTGCAAGCAGAAGCTCAGGCAACCGAAGCAATGTTGACGGTTACATTGTGGAATATTGGGAGCACAGGCGAGCGGCAGGAAAAATTACGGCTTTACTGGTCGCCGTCCAGTGCTTCTGCGCAACCGCTCGGGGTACAAGAACGGACAATAACCGAATGGGCAGCTTTGGGGCTGGCTTGCGTAGTATTGGCACGTTACACGCCAATACGGA
This sequence comes from uncultured Heliomicrobium sp., assembly GCA_964383955.1. Taxonomy (GTDB): domain Bacteria; phylum Acidobacteriota; class Blastocatellia; order RBC074; family RBC074; genus RBC074. Next base: position 13,665 of record CAYLJQ010000092.1, read on the forward strand.
TAAGTCAGGTAGCAGCCGATGGCGACCGGTTTGATTATTGGGTGACTGATGGTAAGAGCGAGTACGCATTGGAAGTGAGCGGGACGATGAGGGAAGAAGTGGGAACTCGCCACCGTGCCAAAGTACGGCAGTGGCGCGAGAATCCATACGAAGTGGATGGCTACGTGATCGTCGCGGGATTCGCTGAACACAATATCATCTGTTCGTTCCATCGTTTCGAGGAGGAAATGGTATGAACCAACAACAAACAAAAACAATCAGCCGCGCAGGATTGGACGTAACGTTCGAAGCCGATGAGGCTCGCAAATCCAGCCTGATTCTCGAAGCTCAATTATTACGTGAGCAAGCGCGATCTGATGAAGCGGTTTATAAATTTGCCGAAGCAGCGCAGATCGAAGAGAGCTTAAGCCTTCGTTGCACGGCACAGGGACTCATCGAGAAATCTTTCCTTCACCGTTTCAGCGCCTTGAGCTTGTGGGCACAAGCGGGCAACTTTTATCAGGCAATTGCGCTTGGCGATGAATTGCTTGCCTCCACTGCTATATCCGAACGTTTGCGCCAGCGGATTCAAACCTACACAAATACGCTTCGATTCCGTCGCACTCGCTGGTATGAAGAATTGGCGATGGAGCTGACTGAGAACGCTGCGTAGAAGATGTTCTTTCTCGTGCCTCACAAACTCTTCTCCCAACCGGCTAGACGCAGTCATCGAATACAAAACCCAACCTTGTGTCATTCTTTATGATTGATGGTCAGAGCGTCGGCTAGTAGCGATCTTACCTCATTGAGAGCTTCCGGCTGATGCCCAATCAACCATTCCGTCAGCATTAGGCCGTGTCGAGGTTTATCGTAGCCAACCCGTTTTTCAGAGAAATGGGCAAAGAGATCTTCGAGGATATGACCTCCGTGGATTATTTCTATATCCGGTCTTTGCTTACTGTCGTTATTTTGAGGGTAATATCTCTTATCTTGTTTTCTTGCCAACTTCTCATCCAGCCATTCTTTAACTTTGGTTGAGGACACACCCGATTCGGTAAAGCCATCAAGTTTCAACATTACTTCAGTAAGGGCATCGGCATTCAGAAAATAGTTTTCAATCATTGTCCGGCCCAAAAATCGTATGCGGTCTCCACGTAGCCGCTTTGTGAGTTCAGCAATCTTTGCGTCCGTCCGATTTTCACGGTCAAAAATGAAGCCCAATGTACTTGGAACTAATCCTCCGCCTTCACTTAACCTCTCATAGATTTTGATTACGCGCTCAGCATCTTTGCCTTCCAACTCGCCAGTGCTGT
>CAYLJQ010000093.1:0-14929 GCA_964383955.1 uncultured Heliomicrobium sp.
CGCACGTCCGGTGGTGTGGGAGGACGGGAGCCGTGAGGCTCCCTCCTACCCGATAGAATCCGGGCCGTAAGGAGAAATGATTATGGCTGTGAAAGCAAAACAGATTCGAGCGGTTTCGCGCTTGCCGGAGTTGGTCATTGAGGAATTCGGAGGGCGTGAATATGCCTATGTTCCGCTGGGCGAATACGTGGTGGCTGCTCGCGGAGTTTGCGGCGGGAGGCCTACGATCAAATACACACGGCTGGACGCGCGGCACATCATCGGAATGCTGCGTGCCGGAGAATTGCCGGAGCAAATTGCACGCAATCACAGCATCTCAGCCGATGCGATTGCCGAAGCCGAAAAACTGGCCGACGTTTATGATTACGAACTCAACTACGGATGATCGTGCTTATGGGAGAGTTTGAATGGACAAACCCACCATCTTCATCAGCTACAGCCACAAAGACGAAAAGTGGAAAGACCTTTTGCGCCCGCACCTGCAAGCCTTGGAACTGGATGACCGTATCGTCGTTTGGGACGACCGCAAAATTGATGCGGGCGACACCTGGTATCCTGAAATCAAAGACGCCATCAACCGTGCGCGCGTCGCCGTTTGTCTGATCTCCGCCGATTTCCTCGCTTCCAAATTCTGCGTCAAAGAAGAAATTCCTGCCTTTCTGCAACGCCGTGAAACCGAAGGCGTCGTCATCCTGCCCGTGCTGGTTCGTCCATGTTTCTGGAAAAAGACAGAATGGCTAAATCAGATTCAAATGCTGCCGCGAGACGGCAAATCTGTTGCCGCTGATTTCAAAGACGATTGGGACACCGTGTTTGCCGCTGTGGCTGAGCGCATTTTTGAAGTGATTGACAACCCCGCTTACCAACCGCCCGCGCCGCCTGCGCCGGTTTGGGCTTTGCCGGAAAAGCTGGACACGTCGCGGTTGCCCATCACCGGCAGCGAGTTGTTCGGTCGCCAAGCGCAGTTGGAATTACTCGACGAAGCCTGGGATTCGGCGGCGACGAATGTCGTCAGCTTCGTGGCCTGGGGCGGCGTAGGCAAATCCACGCTGGTCAACAAATGGCTGGAACGGCTGGCCAAAGACAACTATCGCGGAGCCGAGCGTGTTTACGCCTGGTCGTTTTACAGTCAGGGAACCACCGAGCGGGCTACGTCGGCGGATTTGTTCATCAACTCGGCGCTGGAATGGTTCGGCGACGAAGACCCGACCGCCGGTTCTCCGTGGGACAAAGGCGAACGGCTGGCTCGGCTGATTCGCCAGCAGCGGACCTTGTTATTGCTGGATGGAATGGAGCCGCTGCAATCGGCCAACAGCTTCGAGCGCGGCAAGATCAAAGACCCAGCGCTCAGCACGCTGGTGACGGAACTGGCGCGCGAAAATCCCGGCCTGTGCGTCATCACCACGCGCGAACCAATCAGCGACCTGGACAACCGGTACGGAACCGGGAGCGGTAGCGACTGGGTTCTTTCCATTCTCAATCCATCTGCCGCGCGCGGAGCCGATGCCGTGCAGCAGATCAATCTGGAACTACTGTCGCCCGAAGCCGGACGCGCCTTGCTGCGCTTTGGCGGAGTGCGCGGCACGGACGAAGAACTCGAACGCGCAGCGGAAAGTTTCGGTTGCCACGCGCTGGCGTTGAACCTGCTGGCCGTGTACCTGCAAGACATTCCCGGCCATCATGTTTCTGCCGCCGAACAGATTCCCGACCTCGACATTCCCGAAGCCGAAGGCAAACACCCACGCCGAATGATCGCCGCCTTTGAACGCAAGCTTGGCGAAGGGGCAGAGCTTGAAGTGCTTCGGATGCTGGGATTGTTTGATCGCCCGGCGGATGGCGCTTCGCTAGCCGCACTGCGCAAAGCGCCGACAATTCCCGACTTGACCGATCACATCGGCGAAGACTCCGAAGCCGTCTGGCTGCGCGCGGTGCAAAAGCTGCGCAAGCTGAAGCTTATCGCCGAAGAAAGCCATTACGATCCCGATGAATTGGACGCCCATCCATTGGTGCGCGGACATTTCCGCCAGCAGCAGAGCCAGCAAACCGACGTTTGGCGCGAGGCCAACCTGCGCCTGTACGAACACCTGCGCGCCACGACCAAAGAATTCCCCGACATGGTGGAAGAGATGTCGCCGCTTTACGCCGCAGTAGCGCACGGCTGCGAAGCTGGCAAGCATCAGCAGACGTATGAGAATGTCTACCGGCGGCGGATTCAGAGAGGCGGGGAATTTTTCAGCACCAAAAAGCTCGGTGCATTTAGTGCTGAGTTGGCGGCGCTGGCCGGATTCTTTGAAACGCCCTGGCGGCAACCGGTGGCGGGACTCACTAAAGCCAATCAAGCATTTGTTGTGAGCGCGGCTGGCTTTTGCCTGCGCGCGCTGGGACGATTGCAGGACGCGGCCGAGCCGATGCAGGTGGGACTGCATACTTACATTTCACAGGGAGACTGGGAGAACGCGGCCAAAGCTGCAGGCAATCTCGGCGAGCTCTACCTGACGCTTGGCGGCCTGCCACAGGCGCTGGAATTTGTCCTGGGGAGCATGGGACTGGCAGATTGCAGCCGCAACGGATTTATGCGAATGGCCAGTAGGTCGATACTGGCCGATGTGCTGCATCAGGCGGGGGAAGCGGAGGAGGCAAAAGCCGCCTCCCGCCAAGCCGAAGAGATACAAAACCAGTGGCAGCCTGAATACCCGTTCCTCTATTCGTTGCATGGATTTCGATACTGCGATCTGCTGCTGGATCAGGGGAAGCATCAGGAAGTGAAAGAACGCGCTGCAAAGTTCTTTGAATGGCGATTACCTTCCGATTCGCTGCTCGAAATCGCGCTGGACAATCTCTCGCTGGGTCGCGCTTGCCTGCTGCAACCCCAGCAAGCGGGTGCTAACGATGACGGGCAGGCGGCGGAGTTTTTGCAACAAGCTGTAGACGGGCTGCGACAAGCAGGACACTTAGATCATTTACCTCGCGGTTTGCTGGCGCGCGCGGAGTGGGCGCGAGTATCGGAGCAATACGATCAGGCTCACCGGGATCTGGCCGAAGCCTTCACCATCGCCGAACGCGGAGAGATGCGCTTGCACCTGGCCGATTGCTATCTGGAATTCGCTCGTCTGAGCTTGGCCACCGGAGACCGTGACTCAGCGCGCAAGGCTTGGGAGACAGCCAAAACAAGGATCGAAGAGATGGGCTACCATCGGCGGGATGGCGAAGTGGCGGAACTGGCTCAACAGTTGGGTTGAAGTGACAGCCACACGATTCCGGGCTTGCTACGATTTCCCACTCTGTAGGACACTGGGTGCGAATGAAAATGGAAGACAGCGATAGTCTATACACGTTCTATGAAGCGCCTGTCTTCACGGCAAGGCTAACGCGGTTTGCCGATGATGATGCGCTGCCGATTTTGTATTCGATTCAGAACGACTTGCTGGCTGATCCTCTGCGTTGGCCGGTTGTCAAAGGCACAGGCGGCGCGCGAAAAGGGCGCATTGCAGATCCCGCCAGCGATCAAGGAAAGAGTGGCAGTTTCCGCTATTTGTATTTGTATCTGGAACATCGCGGACAGATTTTCCTTCTGTTTTTGTTCGCCAAGTCCGCGCAATCCGACCTAAATGCCGAACAGAAGAAGGCGATTGCCAAGCAGGTCGAAGCGATCAAGAAGTTGTTACCAAAGGAGCACGAATGAAAAAGAAGAAATACGTGAGCAACGAAGATTTTGCAGAACTCGAACTGGCGTTGCAGCAGGTCTTGGAGCACGCGCGCGGTGAGCGGAGCGACCTGCGCACGACTGTCCGCGCCGCGCCGCCAAAGCCGATGAAGAAGAAGGAAATCGTTCAGTTACGCGAGCAGTTGAATCTTTCTCAGCCGCTGTTTGCCAGCGCGTTGAACGTCAGCACCAAAACTGTTCAGGCCTGGGAGCAGGGCTTGCGCGAACCGAGCAATGCCGCGCTGAAACTGCTGACGATTGCCAGAAAGCACCCGGAAATCTTGTTGGCCTAACCGCCGGGTGCAAACATCGGCCTCACACTTTGACTCAATGCGAATACTCACACTCAACGTAAATGGCATTCGTTCGGCGACAGCCAAAGGCGTCGTTTCCTGGCTGGCTGAAAGCAACGCGGACGTGATTTGTCTGCAGGAAGTTCGGGCGCTGCCTGCGCAAATTCCGGCGGAATGGGAAAAGCTGGGCTATCACGCGGAATGGTATCCGGCGGATAAACCTGGCTACAGCGGGGTTGCCGTGTTGTCCAAAACCAAACCGAAGAAGGTCACGCGCGGCATCAATTGCGTTTACGATTGCGAAGGCCGCGTGCTGCAGGCCGATTTCGGCAATGTCAGCGTGGTTTCGACCTACATTCCTTCGGGAACCAGCAGCCCGGAGCGGTTGGCAATCAAACTGAAATTCATGGATGAGTTTCTGGCGCATTGCCAGCGGCTGCGAAAGAGCAAACGCGATTTTGTCTTTTGCGGAGATTTCAACATCGCGCATCAGCAGATTGATTTGAAAAACTGGCGCACCAATCAAAAGAACTCCGGCTTTTTGCCCGAAGAGCGCGCCTGGCTGACAAAGTATTTGGAAGTTGGCTACCACGACACGTTCCGCCATCTGGTTGGGCCGGAAGCCGTGCATTATTCGTGGTGGTCGAATCGCGGCAATGCGCGTGCAAACAATGTCGGATGGCGGCTGGATTATCACTTCACCACGCCTGCGTTGAACAAAGTTGCGCACTCACCGGTCATTCACACTGACCAATTTTTTTCTGACCACGCTCCGGTAGTGATTGATTACGATGTGTAAAAACCTCAGCTTTTGACGGCGGGCAAATTTAGTGGCAACTTGCGCTGTCGGTAGCGGTTGCCGCATTCAAAGACGATATTTTTCTGATTGGCGATCATCAGTTCAGGCGCTTCACCGGCACTTCACGCGAGATTATTTAATCTAAGCCGAAGTTTGTAGAATTTGGCGAATCCGCCGTCTCGCGGTAAGCTATCAATCGCTCTCTTTTAACATCCTTCACTCAAGCGAGATCAAAAATATGCAAATACCTAAAACGCTGCGGCGCGTTGTCGTCACTGGCATCGGCTGTGTTACCCCAATCGGCATAGGCAAGGACCAGTATTGGCAATCTATCAGAACCGGGCGCAGTGGTGTCGAGCGCATCACTCGGTTTGAAGCCGACGACCTGCCGGTGCAAATTGCTGCCGAGGTTAAAGATTTCAACTCGGACGATTTCATTGCGCCCAAAGACCGGCAGCATGTTTCGCTGACCGTGGCGTTTGCCATTGCTTCCGCGGAATTGGCTTTTCAGGACGCAGGATTGAACCCGCGTGAAATGTCCCTGGACGAAAAACGAGACATTGGCATTGTGCTGGGCAGCGGTGGAGCCAGCCTGGGATTTATCGAAAAACAGTATCGCTATTATTTTAGCAACGAAGCCAAGCGCGCCAGCATTTACTCTGTTCCGACTGCAACGCCCGGTTCACTGCCGAGTGAGCTTTCGATGCCATTTGGGATCAAAGGTTCCAGCCATTTGGTTTCCACCGGCTGCACTTCTTCGACCGATGCGATCAATTACGCTGTGCAAAACATCGCGCTCGGACGCACGAATCTTGCGTTGACGGGCGGCGTTGACGCTCCATTGGCGCACAGCTTTATGCTGGGATTTTGCATGCTGAAAGTGATGACGCCTTCGTGGAATCACGAACCGGCGCGCGGCTCCCGCCCGTTCAGCAAAGACCGTGACGGTTTCGTCATTGGCGAAGGCGGTTACCTGTTTGTCCTGGAAGAACTGGAGCACGCGCAACAACGTGGCGCGAAAATTTATGCGGAAATTGTGGGCTACGGTTCAACCTGCGACGCGCATCATCGCGTGCAACTGGATGAAAGCGGCGTCGAGCCTGCGCGGGCAATGACGCTGGCGATGCGCGACGCCGGAGTTCAGCCGGAGGAGATTGATTACATCAATCTGCACGGCACTTCGACGAAGCTGAACGACCGCATCGAAACGCGCGCGGTCAAAAATGCCTTTGGCGATCTGGCCTACAAAATTCCGATGAGCGCGACCAAAAGTATGATCGGTCATCCGCAAGGAGCTTCAGGCGCGGCGGGTTTGATGGCCACGATTGGCGGCATCAATCATGGCTTCCTGCCGCCAACCATCAATCTGGACGAAGCCGATCCGGAATGCGATCTGGATTATGTTCCGAACGCGGCTCGTCCGGCGGACATCAAAATCGCGTTGTGCAATTGCATTGGCTTTGGGTCGAAAAACTCCGCCTTGGTGGTGAAAAGGTTCGAGGCGTAACAGAGAGCTTTTTTTGACAGGATTTTCAGGATTGAAAATCCTGTCAGCGTTTAATTCGGCTTGGTTCCGAAGTTGAGCGCCATGATGCCGCCGCCAAAGACGCGGAAACCCGTATTGGTAAACCCTACGCGATTCATGATTTCCTGAACTCCGTGCTGGCCAGGATAGCGTTTCAAACTTTCCGGAATGTATCGGTAAATGTCGGCGTCGCCGTGCATCAGAATGCCTACCATCGAACCGGTGACCACCAGATAGTTCAAGTACAGCCAGCGGTAAAGCCGGTTGTCAGGCCGCGCGAAATCCAGCGAGATAATTCGCCCGCCGGGTTTCATGACACGTTTGATTTCCATCAGGGCCAGTTCCACGTCCGGCACGTTCCTGAGCGCGTAACCGCAGGTGACATAATCAAATGTGTTATCAGGAAATGGCATTTTCATGATGTCGCCAAGCTGGAAGGAAACATTGTTGATGCCTTTTTCCCGGCGTTTCTTGTTGGCGATTTCGATCATGCCCGAAGTAATGTCCAGGCCGGTGGCTTCGCCTGCAGGCAGTTTTTCTCCAAGCGCGAATGTGATGTCGCCGGTTCCGCAGGCCAGATCAAGCGCTCGTTCATCCCCTTTGGGATTGAGCATTGCGATCAGCTTGCGCTTCCAGCCGCGATCCATGCCGTAGGAAAAAAAGACCGTGAAAAAGTCATAGCGTGGGGCGATGACTTCAAACATTTGTGTGACGTAACCCTGTTTTTTCTCTTTGGAAGAAATGTGTTCTTCCAGGTTCAGTTTTTGGGACATAGTTTTTTCGCTTTCGGTTTGAAGAGTTGTGAGACAGCGGCGACAAGGTAAACCCGGAACCGCAAACTGTAAACTACGAACCGCAAATCCTATTTTTAAGAAGGCAATTATGACGACAGAAGAAGTGCTGACAATTTTTGAAGAAAACCAGGCCTTGCTAAAAGGCCATTTTTTGCTCAGTTCCGGCTTGCACAGCTCGCGTTATTTGCAATGCGCGCTGGTGCTGCAACATCCGCCTGTGGCGGAGAAACTTTGCGCGGAACTCGCGGCCAAAGCCAAAGTTGATGACAAAATCGGCCAGATTGATTTGGTGATCGCTCCGGCGCTTGGCGGAGTTTTTGTGGCTCATGAAGTTGCCCGTGCTTTAGGCGTTCGCGCGCTTTTCACTGAGCGACAGGAAAAAACGATGACGCTTCGGCGAGGATTTTCAATCCAGCCCGGTGAACGCTGCCTCGTGGTTGAAGACGTTGTGACAACCGGAGGTTCCACGCGCGAAGTGATGGAAGTCGTTGCTTCGCTTGGGGGCGTAACGGTTGGAGCAGGTTCGCTGATTGATCGCAGCGGCGGCGCTGTAGATTTGGGCGTGCCGCGTCATGCGCTGGCCGTGCTGGAAGTTCCGACTTACAAGCCGGAAGAATGTCCGATGTGCAAAGAAGGTTCGACGGCAATCAAACCCGGCAGCCGCCAGTAAGCGGCGTTTGGCCTTATTGGCAGGCGCTTTGGGAAGGGCAGAGCGTGAAACCCGCGTCGTTCCACGTGAAAACTCATGTGCATCAAAAATCGCCTGTCCTGGATTGGGTTAAATCGCCGTCAAGTGAGCAGACTGGAATCACCAGTCGCAAAATATGGTGCTCAGCTTTTTGAGCAAACCCAATATATCGAATCAAGCTTACCGAGCTTTGAGATTCCCATTTTTAGGTTGGATCACTAGCCAAGTCTGCTTTTCTGGCAGGGAAGTTCTTTCTTCGTAATAGTTTCAGGCGAATAGCTTCAGGAAGTTTCTGAAAGAAAACAGGCCGAAAGGAAAAGTGACAGGCGAGCGAGTGAATCGGTTCACTCGCTCGCCTGTTTTTGTCTTCGAGGTTTCATCGGTCAGCAGGAAAACTTGTTTGAATTGTTCTGATTAATCCCAGGTAGCCATCGGTGCGGTGAAGTTTTTCAGACATTTCAAGCACGCAATTGGCCAGTCACGCAGTGCCGGGAGTTCTGGAGATTGGCGAACCGACAATGACACCCGGTTAGTTCGCCAGCGCCAAAGCTCCCGGCTCAAGCGCTCAGCCCGGACAGGAGGTCGGGCGTGAGTCGTCTGCGGTGCCTTTGCTCTTGATCCGGTCATGAGTTGCAGTCAAGGTTGTGAGTCCCGGCAAGCGAGACTAGAATGCGCGCAGCTTTGACCGTGAAGGGAACCAATGGCGGCGAATTGCGCGACCAATCCTATAAAGCCGCCCGATTGATCCCAACTGATCTCCGCTGCGCTGGGGCATTTAGCGATAAACGAACCTGTAAGTCTTCAAGAAACCCTCAAAATTGACTGAAGGGCTTCCAAGCGACTTGCAAGTGAGTTCCGAGTACGTTCCCGAGATTGGTTATGAACAAGCAAATAAAGCAGTTATACGAATTTGGCTCTTTTCGTTTGGACACGAGTGAACGATTGTTGATGCGTGAAGGCCGCACGGTTCCTTTGCCGCCAAAGGTGTTCGATACCCTGTTGGCGCTGGTTGAAAACAGCGGGCGCATCATCGGCAAAGAGGAATTGATGGAATTGCTGTGGCCCGACACCTTTGTCGAAGAGAGCAATCTGACCCAGAACATTTCTCAGCTTCGCCGCGCTTTGGGCGACGGAAACGGCGACGGTCAATACATCGAAACCATTCCCAAACGCGGCTACAGATTTGCGATGAATGTGGAGCCTGTCAGCGATACTGAACCCGCGTTGAATTTCGGGCTGAATGGCCACACACCCGTTGCGGCGAAAGCCAACGGAAATCTTGTGCTTCCGGCGGCTGCCGAAATTCCGCCCGTGACGCTCAGCCGAAAACGATTGCTGGCAACATTCGGTTTATTGGCGGTGAGTCTGGCGATTGTCGCTTTGGCTGGTTACATCGCGTATCGCCGCTCCAACAATCACGGCAAAACAGCGTTTCGGCAAATTAGCCCGGCCAAGCTGACAACTTCCGGGAAAGCATTGCAGCCAGCGATTTCTCGCTCCGGCAAGTATGCGGCTTTTATTTCAGAAGGAATTGCCGACAGTGATGATTTGCAAAGCCTGTGGGTCAGGCAAATCGCTGCGGACAGTTCCACACAGATTGTGCCGTCTGGGGAAATCATTTTTTCCGGCGTGACGTTTTCACCGGATGACAATTTTGTTTATTACGTCGCGCGTCCGCGCGGCGGTGTGATGAGCAAACTGTTCCAGGTGCCGCTGCTGGGCGGAACTCCGCGCGAAGTGATGAGCGATGTGGACAGCCCCGTTTCGTTTTCTCCCAACGGCCAATACTTTGCGTTTGTCCGCAATTACCCGCAACAACGCGAAGCTTCGCTGATCGTCGCCAAACTCGACGGTTCGGAAGAACGCAAGCTGCTGACAAGAAAACGTCCTGAAACGATTTCCTTATCCGGGCCAGCCTGGTCGCCGGATGGGCGGACAATCGCTTGCGCAGTTGCCAACCTGTTGCCGAATGATTCCGTTTCACAGGTTCTGGCTGTCAATGTGGAAGACGGTTCCGTCAGTCCAATTGGCGAGCAAACGTGGTCAAACATAGGGCAGGTCGCCTGGCTGGGCGATGGCAGCGGAGTCGTTTTCAGCGCGTGGCGGCGGACTTCCGCTGTGTATGGCGATCAACTTTATTTGCTGACGTATCCAAAAGGTGAAACGCGTCGCGTGACCAACGACATGACCAGCTACGAAGGCGTCGGCATTACATCCGATTCCGGTCTGTTGGTGTCCCGGCGTTCTGACAAAGTTTCCAGCATCTGGATTGTGCCGGAAGCGGGCGGCAGTTTTGACGTCAGCAAAGCCACGCAAATTAAATCCGGCTTTGGCGATAATTACAGTGAACGGTTTGGGTTGGATTGGACGCCGGACGGACGATTGATTTATGCCGCGCACGCCAGCGGCAACCTGGATGTCTGGAGCACAACCACCGACGGCAAACAGCAACGGCAGCTTACGCGCGATACGCAGACGGACTTTATGCCTGTGGTCGCGCCTGAAGGCCGTTACATTGTTTTTGCGTCTGAACGCGGAGGCAGCGGCCATATCTGGCGAATGGATGCGGATGGCGGCAATCCAACGCAACTGACGCGCGGACGCGGTGATATTTTTCCAAGTCTGTCGCCGGATGGCCGATGGGTGGTTTACGGCTCTTCGACCTCCGGCAGAGCCGCATTGTGGAAAGTTTCGATTGACGGGGGCGAACCTGTGCAATTGACGGAATGGAAAGCCACCCCAATTACGCGTCCGGCCATTTCGCCCGATGGAGCATTTATTGCCTGCCAATATCTGGACGAGAAAGATCGCAGGTTGAAAGTCGCAGTGGTTCCATTTGACCTGAAGGAATTGAAACCCATTGGGGAACCGAAAATGGAAATGCCGCTGCCGGAATTTGGGCTGTTTCGTTGGTCGCCGGATGGCCGTTCGCTGACGTACATTTTGACGCAGAATGGCGCGTCGAACATCTGGAGCAAACCGATGGATGGCGGCGAAGCCCGGCGGCTGACGAATTTCACTTCGGACCAGATTTTCCGCTTCGCATGGTCGCGCGACGGCAAATCGCTGGCTTGCGAACGCGGAATTGTCATCAACGACGCAGTGCTGCTTCACAATGTCAAAGCAGAATAACGATTGGCAGAAAGAAAATAGACCAGACTTACAAGCTGTTTTTAGAAGGAATGAACTATCGAATCACGCTGGCTTACGATGGAACTGAATATTGCGGATGGCAAATGCAACTTGGTCAACCGACGATTCAGGCCGCGCTTGAAACCGCGCTGGAAAAACTGGAAGGGACAAGGGTTATAACGTTTGCGGCGGGGCGAACCGATACAGGAGTTCACGCCGAAGGTCAGGTCGCATCGTTTCGCCTGACCAAAGAATGGAACGGCGCATATTTGCGAAATGCGATCAATGGCAATTTGCCGCGCGATATTCGTGTGTTGTCAGCTTCAGAAGCCCCCGAAAACTTTAACGCTCGTTTTCATGTGAAAAGCAAAACGTACCGGTATCGGATTTTTGCCTCTGAAGTGATGAACCCGCTTTGGTCGCGTCATGCCTGGCATTTTCCGTACCGGCTGGACTTTGCGAAACTGGCGGAAGATGCGCAGACGCTGGTGGGAACGTATGACTTTACAGCGTTCACCGTGGCCAATTGCGAAAAGAAAACGCGCATACGCACCGTGACCGATATTCGGCTGGATCGAGAAGGAAATTTGTTGACGCTTTCTTTTTCCGGCAATGGGTTTTTGCGCTATCAGATTCGGACAATGGTTGGCGCGCTGGTTGACGTCAACCGCGGGCGATTGCCCAAACCCCGGGAAGCCAGTTCAATAACTGAGTTAATTGAACGCCGCGACCGCACGCTGGTTGGCGCGTCTGCTCCGGCTCATGGGTTGACGCTTTTGAAAGTCGAGTATTAGTATTCGTCGCCGGTCGCTCGCGGGCATTTCAACAAGGTCATAAGCCGTAAAGAAAAACTCCCCATCACCAGTGCGCAAAGCTGTGCGGATTATGACAGCGAGCAGGCAAATCCACGCCTGACGGCAAACATAAAATGCTTCAAGATTTTTCCAGACTGATCGAGCCAGGCTCGCGCGACGAGCAGTTGCTCAAACAAATTGATTTCACACGGTTGCCTCGCCACGTGGCCATCATTATGGATGGCAATGGGCGCTGGGCGAATCGGCGCTTTTTGCCGCGTGTCGCCGGTCACCGCGCAGGCGTTGAAGCCGTCCGTGCAACGGTTGATACCTGCGCGCGGTTGGGAATAGAGGTTCTAACCCTTTATGCCTTTTCGGTGGAAAACTGGAAACGCCCGCCTTTTGAAATCGAAGCGCTGATGACGTTTCTGAAAGAGTATTTGCGCAAGGAATTGGACAACATTCACCGCGAAAACATACGTTTTCAGACGATTGGCCGAATCAATGAGCTGGACGAATCCGTTCAGTTCGAACTGCGCTCAGCCATTCACAAGACTGCGAACAACACGGGAATGACGCTGAACGTGGCGCTGAATTACGGCGGACGGGTGGAACTGGTAGACGCCGTTCGCAAATTGATGATTGCCTGTGAATCTGAAAGTCGCTCGCCTGAATCCATCACCGAAGCAGACATTTCGCGTCATTTGTACACCGCCAATTTGCCTGATCCCGATTTGCTGATTCGCACCAGCGGCGAAATGCGCGTCAGCAATTTTTTGCTTTGGCAAATTGCCTATTCTGAAATTTACGTCACTGACACCTTGTGGCCGGATTTTCGCCGCCCGGACATTTTTACCGCCATTGTGAATTATCAAAAACGCGACCGCCGCTTTGGCGGATTGAGCGAAGGCCGTCTCGCCGTGGTCAAAGCATCCTGATTGGGAGTTGGGGAGCGGGGATGAGAGATCGGTTTTGATCACATCAAATTCCTATTTCGCAGTTCCCATCTCCTAAATTTTATGGCTCGTATTCTTACCGCAATCGTTTTCCTGCCAATCCTATTTTCCGTTTTATGGTTTGGGCCGCCCGTTTGGTTTGCCGCGCTGGCTGGCTTGGCCATTTTGCTGGGGCTTTATGAATATTACGCGCTAACCAAATCGGACGGACAAATTCTGGGAATGATAGCGGCGGCGGCAATTCTCGCCGCTTTTTATTTTCACAGACATGATTTGGTGCTGGCGGTTTTAGCGGCTCTGGTCATCGTCGAACTCTTAATGCAGCTTTTCAGCAACGCCAATCAAGACGATTTCAGCCACGTTCTGGCCGATGCCGCGGTCAGAGTTTTCGGAGTTTTGTATGTTGTCGTGCTGGGCGGATACATTGTCGCTTTGACGATGATTGAAAGCCCGATTCAAAAATTGCCGCCGAAATTGCTGTCTCTCTTTTTCATGGTGGTTTTTGCTGGCGACACCGGAGCTTATTTCACAGGCCGAAAACTGGGCCGCCGGAAACTGGCTCCGCGCGTCAGCCCTGGAAAAACCATTGAAGGTCTGATCGGCGGTTTGGCGGGAAATATCATTGCGGCAGTGATTGCCCATTACTGGTTTTTCCCGGAATTGAAGCTTGTATTCGCTATTCCGCTGGCAATCGTGATGGGTTTATTGGGCGCAACGGGCGATTTGTGCGAATCCATGCTCAAACGCGGCGCGAAAGCCAAAGATGCTGGTAAGCTGATTCCCGGTCACGGAGGCTTGCTTGATCGGCTGGACAGCATGCTTTTCAATGCGCCTGTGCTTTTCTACTTCGCTGTGATTTTCTTGCAGTAGATGTAGGAGTCGCTGGTTCAGCAATTACCGGCAACTTTATGAAACAAATAGCAATTTTAGGCTCAACAGGTTCGATTGGCTGCAATACCTTGCGCGTCGTTGAAGCATTTCAAGGAGAGTTTTCCGTTGCGGGGCTTGGCGCAGGCGCAAACGTAGAATTGCTGGCCGAACAGGTTGAACAGTTTCGTCCGCGCGTGGTTTCGGTCAGCGATGAAGCCAGCGCTGAGCAATTTCGCTTTGAGTTGAAAAAACGTGGCGTGGTGGATTTGCCGAAAATCGCCATTGGCGTTGACGGGCTAAGTGAGGTCGCGACAGTAGAGGGAGCCGAAATTGTTATTGGTGCCGTTGTTGGCGCTTTGGGATTATTGCCGACCTACAGAGCTCTGGAACTTGGCCGCCGAGTCGCTCTGGCGAACAAAGAGACTTTGGTTGTCGCCGGAGAACTGATGACCAAAGCGGCTGAAAAATTCGGTGCTGAGCTTTTGCCTGTGGATAGCGAACACAACGCTCTGCATCAGTGTTTGCGAGGCGAAAAGCGGCACGAGCTAAAAAGATTGATTCTGACCGCTTCAGGCGGGCCCTTCCGAAATGCGAGCCGGGAAGAAATTGAGCAAGCGACTCCAGCGCAGGCGCTTAAACATCCTACCTGGCGAATGGGCGCAAAAATCACCATTGATTCCGCTACGTTGATGAACAAGGGGCTGGAAGTGATCGAAGCGCATTGGCTTTTTAATTGCTCAGCGGATGAGATTGATATTGTTGTGCATCCACAATCGGTCGTGCATTCCATGATCGAATTGGTGGATGGTTCCATCATTGCTCAACTAGGCGTGACCGACATGCGGCATGCAATCCAGTATGCACTGACGTATCCGGATCGCCGTCCTACCCAATTGCCCTCGCTAGATTTGGCAAGCCTGAGCAAATTGGAGTTTTCCCCTCCGGACACCGAAAAATTTCCTTGTGTGAATCTTGCTTACAAGGCTTTGAGGGCTGGGGGAACAATGCCCGCTGTTTTGAACGCCGCAAATGAAATTGTGGTTGCTGCTTTCCTGGCGGAAAAGATCAGGTTCGGCCAAATTCCCAAATTGATCCAGGCAGTTTGTGATGCTCACACTGTCCGGCAGGCTTCAAGCCTGGACACAGTTCTTGGCGCGGATAAATGGGCGCGCGAATGGGTGAAAAATAAAATTACTCAGGAACGAGTTGCAGCAACCTCCAATTTTTAACTTTGAAAGCTCAATCCGCCCATTGATAGAAATAATAGGGTGTAAAAAGGAGAACGGGCTTAACAACGCCTCACTCGTCGTTAAGCCCATATGCGAACTTCTTATCGGAAGGATAAGGGTGATCTAAATGGTTGCTCTTCAGTATC